>JAJDDL010000287.1 GCA_029260335.1 Phycisphaerales bacterium
ACCGCAACGGCGCGATCAATCCCATGACCGCAGCGTTCGGCATCGAATGATGCGTGTTCCAAAGCAAAAGCTCACGCACCCGAACATTCCACCTGGAACACACTCGCTCGAGCCGCGTGCGCAGCGCCCCATCGTTGAGCCTCCGAAGATCCCACAGCAGGCGAAGCAACAAAGGCGTCAATCCGAGCACGACGACAACGCCCGCCACAAACGCCGCGGATGAGACCCAGTTGCCCGGCCCCAGCTTCTCCAACCACGCGGGCTTGGTCGATTCATACCAGGAAACCGTCTCGGCCCACGCCATGATCAGCGTAATCGGCACAAGAACCAGCAACAGCTCGTGGCGAATGTGCAGCAGCACATGCGAGCCACGCCCCTCGATCGGATACACCGGCTCACCCATATCCAGCGCCCGAGAAATCAGCGCTTCTCTGATCCGCCGATCGAGTGGATAGTGCGCCCACCAACCAAAGCCGAGCACGATCAGCAATGGCAGCAGCGCGAGCATCTCATCCACAAGCACGAGATTGCCAAACAGGTCACGGACGGCATCGAGCGTGCCCAATCCCAGGATCCCGCTGACCGTCGCGACCAGCGCTCCAAGATTCGCGATCGATCGCACGCGCAGCGCTCCGAGCAATGCCCGATGCTCGCCGCGGCGATCCATTCTCCGCCCCGCGCGCCGGCAACTGAGCATGATCGCCATGGCACAGAGCCCGCAGGCCCCAAGCACAATCCCCGTGCCGAGCACGGGCGAATCTCGTCCAATCGCGAGCCACGCACCCTGATCGCCATCGCGCGGCACGCGTGCCAGCAGCGCCATGCACGCCAGCAACACCTGCACCTGGATCATCGAGTCGTGCCTGTCATGGCGCGCGGATCTCGCCCAGATCGATCGCCGCACCGTTGGGTAGGTAGATATCTGCGTCGATACGCCCGGCACCCAGGCTCGTGAACACCAGACTCGTCCGTCCGCTCGCCGCGGCTCCGATCAGGTCCGGCCGGCTGGGCCCCGCATAGCTCCGCCCCACCAGGTCCCGCGCGTGCAAGTGCCAGAACGCGAGCGAAGTTGCGCCATGGATAAAGAGGTCCGGCGGTGCGATGTACACCGTGTCGCCGCCACGCTCGCTCGATCGCGGGCGATAGGCTCGCGCGCGAAACGTGCCGTCCGCGTTCGCCGCGATCAAGCCTCCAAACTCGCTCCGCCGCTCCTTCAGATCCGCTTGCACCTCTTCAAAGATCAGCCGCTGGACCTTTTCGCCGCGCAGCGCCTCGTCGAGCACGAGAATCGAGAGCACATCGAGCCTGCTCAACCGGTCGAGCCAATCGTCCAATGCTTCGTCATTGCCCCGATCACGCCGAACCTGATCGGCCGTCCGCTTGTGGAATCGCCTGCCCGACAGACGTCCCCGCAACTCCTCGATCAGGCTTCCACCCGAGGCTTCCGCCCAATCCGGCCTGTGCTCGCTCGCCCAACGCAACGGCTCCAGATGCCGGAGCGAAACCTCGTCCCGATCGGTCGCATCCAACTGCGCATAGACAGACTCAGCCGCCTGCCACCACTCGGCGTGCTCTTCCAGACAAAGCCGCACGAGCCAATCCAGTTCCTGGCCTGTCATGGGCACGATCCCGAAGGAATGTTCGCCTTTGCGCAGCGCCACAAGCCACGGGTCGTCACCGGAAGATTCGCGGATCATCTCACCGACGCGATCTCGATTCGGAGAGATCCGATTCAGCAGATTCCAAGCGTCCTCGCGAGTCCGCCGGGCGATCAGATCAGCCTCGCGAGACCCTCCTTCAATCGCGGTGCCGACGAACACGCCAAAGACGATCTCTTCCATCGAACGCGACTCGTCCCGACTGAGATATGCAAACTCCGGGCGGTCTGCGAGCTCATAGCCCCGCACCGGCCGAGACAAAGAACGCACCAATGCCGTCTCCGCACCCGACCACGCCCGCTCTTCGATTGCCTCGATGTACAACTTCGCATGCTCGGGGCTGGGCTCGGTCGGGAGCATCGCCAGGAACGTCTGGCGAGAATCCTCATCGCCCTCGGCTGTCTCATCACTCAAGAGTGAGTCGATCGCCGCCCGCCGGATCGGCGCGAGTTCGCCGTAGTCCCAGGCGATATCGCTCAGCCTTTCGCGCGCCAAAGCCCTCGGCAGCTTGCCATTCTCCACATCGTCCCAAATTGAGCTGATCGCCCGCACGCGGTCCCGGAGCTTTGCCTCCGGATCGAATGCGACCTGGATTGGATCGCGACCGCGGATCGTGTCCGACCCCGCGCAACCAATGAAGAAACAGGCCACAAGCGTCATGGACGCGTGGCACGCTATTCTGGAACAGGCGATCCTTGCCGTCATGGCTCAGTTTATCCGCGCGGGCTCATCGCCGAGTTCGACGGCCTTCTGGCTCGGCAATCAGGACGATTCTAAGATACCCCATGGCAACCGATACCCCTGCTACGGATCTGCGAGAGCGGGTCGAGCGGGTGATCCAACTCATCCGCCCGGCGATCAAGGCCGACGGCGGCGATATCGAACTGGTCGGCGTGTCCGACCAGGGTGTGGTCGAAATTCGGTTCCTGGGGGCCTGCATCGGCTGTCCATCCAGCCCCATGACCCTCCGCGACGGCATCGAACGCAACCTCAAGGCCAATGTCGAAGGTGTCAGGGAGGTCCTGGCGGTCGAATGACCCCATGGGATTCTGAAGCCTGAGGGTCGGCACTCAGTCAATGCATCAGTCCATCGGTAGTTATCGGGTTAGTAACCTGTGCGTAACCCAAACTCGCTTTGGCGCAACGACTTCGGCGCGGTATAGTGCCTCGCAGGTGGGCAAGCCAACTCAGGACGGGAGGCGTTCATGCTGGTCATTACAAGGCGCGAGGGGGAGGAGATCGTTATTGGCGATCCCCGCAACCCAATTGGCGTTGTTCGAATCGCATCTGTTCGAGGCGAACGCGTCCGCGTGGCCTTCGATTTCCCGCGCGAGGTGGAAATCCACCGCCGCGAAGTCGCCGACCAGATCGTGAAAGAAAAGGCCGATGTCGTCGGCCGGATCGAGCCCGGACGCAGCGCGGGCGCTCAGTAGCGCCAAAAGAAGCCCAGTTTTCACAATCTACGAGCCCGAAGCGCGAGCGAGGTGTCCTTGTGTGCACAAGGTGCGCACTGGCCCTCGAATCAAGATCATTCCGGCTCATCACCGGACATGTCATACACCCACGTGTCGATCGCACGGCCGCACTCCACCAGCTCCTCACGCGTGAAGAACCGCTCAAGCTCCTCCTTCGCGGCCTCGGGGCTATCTGAGCCATGGATGAGGTTGAAGCTGTTGGAGACGCCGAAGTCGCCTCGAATCGTCCCGGGCTCGGCATTGGACCCAAATGTCGCACCCATCATCTTGCGGCTGACCGCGATCGCGTTATTGCCCATCACCGCCAGCACCACCACAGGCGAGCTGGTCATGAAGCTCACAAGGCTGTTGTAGAAAGGCCTTTCCTTGTGCACGCCGTAGTGATCCGCGGCGAGCTCGCCCGAGATCCGCATCAGCTTCATGCCGACGATCTGCAGGCCCTTGTCCTCGAATCGGCTGATGATCCTGCCACTCAGGCCCCGCTGCACGGCGTCGGGCTTGAGGATGATGAGTGTGGTTTCCATGGCCGCCTCCTTCAAGTTCTTTCAGGCCGCAAGGATAGCCGCGTCACTACCCCAACGTGCCTTCCCACCGGGGTGATACATCTAATCTGCTAGAAACCCCTCGCCCATAATCTCCCCCACCCCACCC
>JAJDDL010000288.1 GCA_029260335.1 Phycisphaerales bacterium
GGCGAGACCGACGCGGCGAGCAAGGACGAAGCCGTCCGCTTGCTTCGGCGGAGCTTGCAACTGGAGCCGAATCAGCCGCGGATCATTGAGTTGTTGCGTCGGTATGGTTGATTAGCACCCGCCGTCGACGAACAGATCGAGGTATCCAAAGAAGTCCTGGGCATCGACGTCGCCATCGGCGTCGATGTCCGCCATGGGATCGCCAAGGCTGAAGAGATCCAGAAAAGCAAAGAAGTCGTCGGCGTCGGCGTTGCCGTCGCCGTCGAAATCTGATCCACAGGTGGAAACGAGCGTCACGCTTGTTGGGCCGTAGACCGCGCGAAGGCGCGAGCCATCGGCAAGCAACGGCGACCGCACCAGATCAAACACGCCGTCTCGCGATGCGAACGTCATCACGACAAACTCGTCGCCCTGTAGTGGTTCGTACCCGCCGAGCAGCGAGACATCCAGCGTTCCAGCCAGCGTCGCATGCCCGCTCACGCTCATCTGGTCGTGCTCATCCAAGGGCGTGAGGCCACCCAGTTCCAACTCCAGCACGCCAACGGTCATCTGCATGAGATCGCCGGTCAATCGGAATGGCCCGGGAGCATCCGCGGCTCCCGGTCGGATAACGCCATTGTTGTTCAAGGCCGCGCACCGAAAGCCACCCTCGCCGGGCTTGTCGGGATCGAGCACGTCCTCTAGAACTCCAAACATACCCGGCCCTTCTTGTCGGCCGTTCTCGATGTTGTTGGTGTCCGCGTCAACCTCGCCGCCCTCAGAGCGGGTCGTGCCGAGGTTGTTGAGGCCCTTATTCATGTCCCAGTGGGTGATCGCGGTGAGGTCCCCTCCGCTCACGTGGTCCACAAGCGTTCCCGGAAACTGGTCGGTCCCCCCTCGCATCGCGGCCGCCGAGCCAATATCCCGGATGGGTTCGCTGAACTCGATCTTTGCGCCGGGCGCTGCCACGTATCGACCCTGCGTGAGGATGCCGCTGTCATGCACATCCAGCATCTGTCCGTTGAATGTAAGCGTCCCAGATTCAGCGAGGACCGATCCGCCGCAGCGAAACGCCGTCGTGATAAACGACTGCCCATCTCCGGTTTTGAGCAGCTCGCCACCTGGGAACACATGAGTCAGCAGTTCTGGATCGTCAGAAACCGCGAGCAGGTCCCCAGAGTCGAGCAGCTTGAGCTCTCCTCGAATTAGGATCTGGCCATCATCCAACGTGACACCCGCATCCACCTCGCCGCGTGCATTCTCGTCAATCTCAATGATGCTGGGCGAGCCACCCGTCCCTACCAGGGCCACCACCAGGATTCTGAGAAACCCATTGCCCTGCATATGCACGCGCGAGCTGTCGATTCCGCCAGAGAGATAGACCTTGCCGAATCCCTGGATTCCTGCTGTTCCGGTAAGCGTCGGGAAGTTCAGGATGAGGAACCCACCAGGCCTTACCACACACGGGGCTGTCGTACGAAACTCTGCATCACTCACGACGGTTGCGCCATCACCTTCAATAGAAAGTTCCCCGTCGAGGATCTCAAAGTCGCCACTGATTTCCGTGAACGCACTGTCACCGCCCTCGGTGATGATGCGTGCATCCCCCGAAGAGGTGCCACCAAGGAGCAACAGCACATCGCTGAAATCATCGTCATCGGAAATCTCTGACTTCAGCACCCCGCCGCTGCGCAGATGAAGCGGAACCTCGATGTTGGATTGGTCGGCCGGGCTCGCGATCAGCATCCCGAACACGTCGATACGCTCGGTCTGCTGTGGAAATGGGCCAATATCCAGCGTCGTATCAAGGATCCGATACGTGTCGTTGACCTCGATATGCCCGCCGAAATCCAGCGACATCTTCTTCGTCTGCTCGACCTCTCCATCCACCTGCAGCTTGGTCCGCAGCAGATGCGTATCGGTCTGGAGGATGGAGAGCTTGGCCCCGGGCGCGACCTCGAAGCGACCGATCCCGCCCACCTGCCCATTCTCCCAGAGCACATCGGACCGCGCGCGCAGGATCCCGGTGGTCGTCACGATCGCGCCCGTGCGGATCAGCGCGATCCCCTCGCCGGGCGTCAGGTCAAGAGTCAGCACACCGCTCTCGTCGATGATCGTCTCGCCCACCCCGAACTCGAACTGACCCTCGCCGCGCGCGGTCATGGCCCCACGGATTCTTGGAAGCGCCGGTCCCTCGATCCGCAGCGCCGCGGCACTGTCAGCCCGAAACCCGCCGCCGAAAAAATCGCCGTTGTTCAGGATCAGCGTGCCGGTCTCGGCGTGAATCTCGCCCGAGAGCTGCCGCATCTTCAGGCCCATCGTGTGCCCGCCCGGCACATCATGGACGAGGTCTCCAAAGTTCACAAACCTGCTCTGCGGATCGGCCGAAGCCTGCAGCGTGGTGCGAATGTTCCATCGACCCGAGTTCTCGATCGTCGCCCCATTCTCCAGCCCGAAGTTCGCCTCCTGGTTCACCTCGGCAGGCTCCTCCACGACGAACGTCGTCCCATCAAGGACTCGAGCAACCGAAGAGTCGCCGATCCCGAAGATGTTGTCCATCACGGTCAGCGGACCATCTCCCACAAACTTGCCCTTCGTCCAAAGCCCACCCTCGGGAAGATCCAACCGAGCCGAAAGCGAGTAGAGGGGTGCGAACACGGCCCCGCCGCCGAACCATGGATTTCTCAAAGTCGAGTCCGCGCCGATCAGGAAGTCATGCTGAATCCGCACGAAGCTCTCCGCCGTCAGCGTCCTCAGGATCACCGCTGTGTTCAGCCAGCATTCCGGCGAACCAGGCGGGATCACGACATCCGCAAAAAGGTTGGGATCTGTGCCCGGCACTCCCTGGTCGTCAGGGTCCCAGTTTCGTTGATCGCTCCACTGAACGCCCACCGCCCCGGTCCAATCGAACGACTGGGCCGCGGCCGCCGCGCTCAGAAGACCTGCCCCAAGAAAGACAGGCCACGCCGGCTTAAACTCGCCCACCGGACCCTCCCCGCCGCTATGGCGCTCACTCGCAAATATCGACCATGGACATGCTACCGTAACTCCATGCCTGACACCAGCCTTCTCGAAGCCTTCGAGACCCCCACCGAGACGCCATTTGTGATTGAGCACGTCGCCGAGGAGTTCACGAGTCTGTGTCCCAAGACCGGCCACCCCGACTTCGGCACCGT
>JAJDDL010000289.1 GCA_029260335.1 Phycisphaerales bacterium
CCGGTATCAGGGTTCGGGGGGCACCCAGAACATGGATTGGTGGTTCGCTCAGGACGCGGTGATTGTCGATACCGCGGGCAAGATGGCGTTCCCCGAGAACACCGATCGGGTGAGTTCGACCTGGTCGGAGTTGTTGCGCAAGCTCAAGAAAGCCCGCCCATTTGCGCCGATCAATGGCGTGTTGTTGTTTATCTCCGCCGAGAGCATCCAGCAGAAGACGGTCGAGCAACTGCAGGACGAGGCTCGCGTGGCGAACACGCGATTGCGCGAGATCAATCGCGATCTCGGCGTGCGCTTTCCCGTGTGGGTCATCGTCTCCAAGGCCGACAAGATCACCGGATTCCGGGAGATGCTCCACGAGATGGGTGGTGCCGAGGAGCAGCACCAGATGTTCGGCTGGTCGAATCCGATCAAGATCAGCAGTGCCGAGAGCGACAAGCCGTTCGATGCCAAGCGGGTGAAGGAGTACATCGACGAGGTCGCCGACAATGTCGAGCGGCTGCGGATGAGCGTGATGCAGAATCCGACGCCGCGGGCGATCGCGGTGGATCCTGACGCGCGACGGCTGGACGAGATCGACGAGTTGTACCAACTCCCCGAGTCGCTTCGGCGGATCGGCTATCGACTGCAGTTGTACGCCGAGGAGGCGATGAGCCAGGGCGTGAGTGGTGCGCCGCTGTTCATGCGCGGGATCTACTTCACGAGTGCCGAGCAGAAGGGCGATGTGCTGGATCTGCTGCTCGCCGAGCAGTTGGATATCCCGGTGGCGGACCTGCGCAGGCCGGCGGGCGAAGAAGAGGACGATCCGAATCGAGATTACGGCACGCCGTTCTTCCTGAAGGACTTGTTCGAGCGCAAGATCTTCGAAGAGTCTGGACTTGTGACTGCGCAGCGGAGTGTTGGCAAGGCCGAGACCCGTCGGCGGGTCTGGCTCATGGGCGGGATCGCGGCTTCGGCGGCGTTGGTCGTTGGGCTTGGCTTCTGGGCATCGAGCGCTCTGGAGGGCATGATCCAGATGCGCGCCGGGTTCTGGCAGGATGTGCAGAAGGTGACGCCCAGGACGGTCGCGGTTACGAATGCCGATTTGGAAGATGGCGGCAAGGCCGATGCCGAGCGGTTTCGGCTGGTGGTCAAAGAAGGCGACAGGTACGAGTTCCGGGGCGGGCTCAAGCACGAGGTCGCACGCGATACCAACACCGAGGTTGTCGACAAGCTCAAGGCGGACTACGGCGAAGCGGGGCAACTTCCCACGGGCCGGACGTACGGATTTCAGATCCCGCTTCGGTCGTTGCAGTACGCGACCGATCCGTTCAATAAGCCCAAGGCCGGCGGGGCGTCATGGGCATTCTTCTGGCCGGCCCGCAAGCTCACGGGCGATGTGTTCGGATCACAAGTGGGTGCGCACGATCGGCTGATGGTCGACACCGTGATCGGCCCGGCGGTGCTTGCGGCGTTTGAGAGCATGGAGAGCGAGGACACGGATAGTTGGAGCGCGGCCAAGCGTGCCGCGGGCGTGTCTGCGTTGGCAGAACTGCTCAGCATCGAAGCGGGGCGGGTTCGAGGGGATCGGAAGCCGATCCAGATCGAGCCCGTCGTGCGGTTTGTCGCGTTCGATGGTGTGCGCACTGAAATGGATACGCCGGGTGAGGACAAGACGCCCTCGGCGTCCGACCAACTCGCGGCATTGCAGGTTTGCATCGACAAGACCTACGGCAGCGACAGCGAGTTGGGTGACGCGGGTAGTTGGCCGCCTGAGCGGCTTACGTTGGTACGCCCCGGCGCTGACTCGATCGCGAAGGCGGTGAGGTGGTTTGTCGCATCGCAGATCAAGCAGAGCCAGGAAAGCAAGGGCGAACAGGGAGCATGGTCGAGGCTAGCGGTGTTGCAAGGTTATCTGGCGGCGTACCAGGAGGCCGAGAAGGGCCTGCTTGCGGTTTCTTTTGCCGTGGATTCTGAGAGTGGATACGCCCAGGCGTGGGGCGAGTGGCGCAGTCATTGGCAGAATCTGGAGTTGGCCCATGAGGGCCTGACATCGGCATGGGATGCGGTGGTCAACACGCCTTTTGGAGACAAGACCTTTGGATCGCTGAAGCCCATGGAAGCGGTGCATGAGGCGAAGATGCAGGTTTATGAGGGGCCGAAGCAGAGTTATGACCGGATGTTGCGCATCACGACCGGGCTTACCGATTCGCCCACGGACACGCTCGACGCGGACGAGCCGTTGGCCGAGCTGGGCGCGGGCGATCTGGCGATCGTTAGGGAGATCCTTGAAATTGGATGGGATGATTTTAAGAAGACAGTAGAGACCAGCGACGACTCCGGATCGCAATGGCAGGTTCTAGAAGATCACGCGGACACGTATCTGCGCAAGGACGGGCTCGCGATGATCGGCGACGGGCCGAGTGAGCCCGAGTTTAAGGCTCGGTTCCGTGCGATGTCGAAGCTGGCGGGGATACTCGAGATGGATGAGCGGCAGGGGTACGCCAAGGAAGCGCCGCAGGACAAGTTCGGCGGGGTCTCGGAAACTCTGTCTCGTACAACCCAGCCCATGCTCTCAACGCTAGGCAACGCCGATGCACGGTCTGCGTTTTACCAGTCGCTTTCGTTGGGAGGTGACGAGCAAGGCGTGCAAGGCGTGGAGCAGTATGTT
>JAJDDL010000290.1 GCA_029260335.1 Phycisphaerales bacterium
CCAACGGGATGACGACGCGCGCAAGCGGTCTGTTCTCCGAAGACTTCAGCGGTTCGTTCTCGGTTCTCAACACGATCGCAGATCCGGACGTCGATGGCGACGCCCGCCTGCTCGATGTGCTGATCGACGGCGTGCGTCAGAACACGGGCGGCGCGGATGCCGACGGCTACGGGCTTGAGCTGCGGATCGAGTTTGTCAACGGTGCCATCATGTCTGGCTCGGTGACCGTGGCGCACGATGCCACGGGCTCAGAGAACACGTATTCGGCAGACCTGGCCAGGAGTGCTGGCGGAGCGATTCTGGACATCGGTAACGGCACGTTTCTTATCGGCGGGCTGACCTTTGACGGCAGGTGGACTGATCCTACGGGGACCTTCCTCGATGTCGACATTTCACCGTGGGGCTCGGCGCAGCCGGTCGACGGGTGGTTTACAGATATTGCTTTTACGCCCGATCAGAACAACATGGACCCCGACTCCGACGTGGACGTGTACATGGTTGTTCCAGCGCCCGCGACGGTCGTTCTCTTCGCTGCGGCGGGCTTTATGGGCCGCCGGCGTCGATAGGGCCGCGTTTGACGCACAACACTGGCTTTGTTCCGTACCCGCAGGGGACGTTCATTCGCGGCGATTGGACTCGTCCTCGCGGCGGCAAATGTCTACACTGCAAGCCGCGATGCTTCGGCGAACGGCGCAGGCGAGGTAGCTCAGTTGGTTAGAGCGGAGGCTTCATAATCCTCAGGTCGGGAGTTCGAGTCTCCCCCTCGCCATTTACGCATTTCTACCCATAAACTCCCAGTCGGTTGCTGGACTGGTAACCAGTTTTTCATGTATTTTAACTGAGAAATGGCTTGCCAGGGGTTGAATCTTCGCGCGAGATCCGGGAGAATGCCCTTGGTGGCGTTGATCCACCATGGAAGACCAGGGAGAACCTGTGGGCACGAAAGTGTCCGCATTGAGATGAGAGACTGAGATGAAGAAGATTGCATCTATTGTGGCGCTAGCTGGCACAGCCGGTATGGCGATCGCGCAGGACGTGCTTCAGGTTGATGTTGATGCGTTGAGCGCCGAAGCATCCGGTACGTTCTCTGACACATTTACCGGGGATCTCTTGGTGTTTGGCTCCCTCGCCAATCCGGATATTGATGGCGACGCCAGCATTCTCGATGTTGTCATCGACGGAAACTCGCAGGGAACGGGCGGAGCGGCTCCCGGTGCCTTCTCTTTCGAGATGGCTATGACCTTCGCGAACGGCGAAATCACTGCCGGTGAGATCAGCCTTTCCGCTGATGCGACGGGGTCTGAGAACACCTATACAGCGGATCTCGTGGCGACCAATGGCGGCGCGATTCTCGACGCGGGTGCGTTCTTCATCGTCAGCGCGTTGACCACCAACGGCAACTGGACCGATTCCAACGGCTCGTTCCTCGGCGTCGATGTGACGCCTTGGGGTCAGAATGTCGATGGATTCTTCGCCCAGATCGACTTCAATCCGAACGACAACAACATCGATTTGGACACCGATGTTGACGTGTTCATGTTTGTCCCGGCACCCGGCACGGCCCTCGGGCTGGTTGCGGGCCTCGGACTCATGGGCCGTCGCCGTCGCTGAGAGCTGGCCCGGAGGGCTGTCGCTCAGACGGGCCGCTGACCAAGGACGATAATCTTTGAATCTTGAGCAATACGCGGCCCCTGGCCGCGTTTTTCTTTGGGCGAGCACCCTGTGCTCGAGTTGTCGCTATGGATAAATGAAGCACTCGTAAGGGGATCCGGCGTGAACAAGTCTCAGAAGGTCTTGGGTTTCGTGGCAGGGATTGCGGTATCAGTGTCGGTCGCGATGGCCCAGCCGGGCGGTGGACGAGGGGGTATGTTCGGGGGTCAGAATGCATTCGCGCCGGCCGTCACGCCCACCGAGCTTGAATCCTACGGCGAGATTCTCGGTCTTGACGACGAGCAGATGCAGGTGGCAGAAATCCTGCTCGAGGGCTATATCCAGCAGTTCCAATCCAAGGCCAACGAGGCTCGTTCGCGGATGGAGCGGCTGACCGAAGAGGCTCGCGAGACGCGGGATCGAGAGCGGTGGGGAGCGATCGGTGAGTTCCGACGGGAGTTTGAAGCCGAGGGCTCCAAGATGGAGCAGACGCTCTTCTCAGACATCCGCGCTGTGCTGACACCCGAGCAAAATGACCGTTGGGAGGATGTGGAGCGCACACGTCGGCGGGAGCGCACGCTGGGCACCGGGCGCATGTCGGGCGAGCGGGTCGACCTTGTCAGGCTCACACGCGAGCTTGAACTCAATGAATCGCAGACCGCTGATGTACGCGAGGTGCTGGCCCAATACGAGCTTGATCTCGATCGGGCTTTGATCAAGCGCAACGACGCGTACGCAGAGATCCAGGGCGGATTCGGCGGCGGAGGGCGTGGGTTTGACCCCGAGGCCATGAACGCGATGTTTGAGAAAGGCCGCGAGGCGTCGTCTCGCGTGCGAGACATCAACGAGAGGTACTCCCGGCAGGTCGCGGGACTTCTGGGCGACGATGTGCGAGGGCAGTTCGAGCAGCGCGTGCGGGAGGCGAGCTTCCCCCAGGTTTATCGCGAGTCCCGTGCCCAGCGGTCGTTGACCGCGGCCGAGGGGTTCGAGGATCTCACCGCGGATCAGAAGGAGCAGATCATCGCCATGAAGTCCCGGTTCTCGACCGAGGCCTCGGCGATGAACGACAAGCTGGCTCGGGCGTGGCGTGAAGCCGAGAGCACAATGGAAATCCGTGACATGTTCCGCGGCGGGCTTGAGCGTGGAGAGATCGGCGAGCTGCGCGATAGCCGAGACGAGCTCGACGGCCAATACATGGAGAAGCTCCGTGGGCTGCTGAGCGAGGAACAGTTGGACCGGCTGCCTCGGGTCGAGGAACGTCGAGACCGACAGCGTGGCGGAGGCCGGCAAGGGGGCCAACGGCGTGGGGAGATCATCTGATAGTCCTCTGCCCGGCGACGGGATCTGGAGCGATGCGCATCTAGGGGCGCGTAGAGTTCCGCGGTGGCGCGGGATAAGCGGTCCTTAGAAGCTCGGAGGCAAGTGATGATTCTCACGAAGATGCGGCGTGCTCTGATCAACTCCCAAGCAGCTGCAATCTTGGCGATCGCGGGCTTGGCAGCGATTCCAGCCACTGCGGTGGCACAACAGCGGGTCGTTCATTCTCTGAGTTTCTCTGGTAATGCTGGTGGCGGGACCGGCGATGGTCAGATCACCCGCACGAGTGTGCTGCGGTATGCGGATCTGCTCGCGTTGGACGAGGCCCAGCGCGAGGTGCTGGATGTCCTCTTCGAGGGATACACGAGCAGCTACCAATCGGCCCGCCAGCGGATGACTGGGGACATGGAAGAGATCCAGGCGGAGTTTCAGGACACCCAGGACTTCTCGCTCTTTCGCAACAAGATGCCCGATGTCATGTCGACATTCCGGGAGAAGAGCACCTCGTTGGAATCGCAGTTCTTCGGAGATCTGGAAGCGGTTCTGAGTGAGGATCAGGTCGAGCGGATGCCCAGTGTGGATCGGATGCGAAGGCGTGAGACCCAGCTGAGCTTTAACGTGAGCGGCGCGAATGTCGACCTTGCCGATGTGGTGCATGACCTGAACGTCGAACTCGCGGGCGAGGCCGGTCAGGCGTTGCGTTCCTATGAGCTGGATCTGGATCGGATGCTCGCCGAGAGTCAACGGGATTCGTTGGAGATTTCGCTCGGTGGTGAGATCGATGTCGAGGAGATCCAGAAGTCGTTCGCTGAGGCGCATGAGCGTGGTTTGAAAATCCGAGATATCAACAGGCGGCACGCTCGGGCCCTCGTCACGCTCTTGCCCGAGGGCTCCCGTGAGCAGTTTGAGCGAGCAGTCCGCGAGCGGAGCTTCCCTCGGGTCTATCGCACGCCTTATGCGTCTAAGCTGCTCACCGCCGCCCAGGGCTTCAGCGATCTGAATGGCGAGCAGAGGTCGCAACTGGAAATCATCGGAGAGAACTACCAACGAGATCTTGAGAAAGCCAACGAGCGTTGGGCCTCGGCGATCGAGAAGGCCGATGACGAAGGCGACGCCATGAGTTCGATGTTCGGCGGTGGAGGGCGGATGATGATGTTCTCCATGTCTGGCGAAGACGACGAATCGCCCGTTGGGGAAGCAAGCAAGGCTCGCCGAGAGTTGGATAAGCGAACTGAAGAGAAGATCCGCGATACGTTGAATGAAGGCCAGATCGCCAAGCTGCCCGAGCGGCGCGATGAGGGCCAGGCCGACTCGCTCGGGTCGATTGGTGGGTCGCAGGTCATAATTCGGGGTGGATAAGCGAGCCGAGTGCCTGGCTCTCGCGTAAGAAGGTGTCCGCATGAGCTTGGAGTCGGGGCTGGAACCGCAAACATCCGTGAATGGCGAGGCCAGGCGAGCGCCTGAGCCGCTCTCAGACCGTCCTGATCTCGACCGCGATGCCTGTGGACGGATCACCGGGGAGGCGGCGGTCAGGCTCAGATGTGTGCCATATGCGCTCCAGGGCAGCACCCTACTGGTCGCCATGCTGGACGCCGATGATCTGGCGATCGGCGACGAGGTCAGCGTGCTCGCGGGGGCACCGGTGCGCCGGGTTGCGGTGACCGCAGAGGTGCTTGCAGAACTCATGCACCGGGCGTACGGGACCACCGTCGCGCAGATGGCCTCCAAGCTCGCCGGTGCGGACGATGACGACGATTTGGTGAGCAATCTCGAG
>JAJDDL010000030.1 GCA_029260335.1 Phycisphaerales bacterium
GACACCCGTGCCGGCCCAGACCCCCAAGAGCGAACTCGCGTCCTTGCCGGCCCCAAAGTGAGCCTCGCCGACGAGCGCCACATTCACGTCATTATCCAAGAACACGCGCGTCCCGAGCCGCTCCTGCAGAATCGAGACCAACGGCACGTTCTTCCATCGCAAGTTCAAAGCGTTGAGCACCACGCCGCGAAAGGGATCCACAGGGCTCGGAGCGCCGATGCCCAGGCCCTTGAGATCGCGAGGCAAAACCCCGATCTCGGTACAAATCTCTTCCACAGCTCCGACCAGCCGATCGAGCACCTGCTCCATGCCCTGCTCGCACCGGGTCTTGAGCTTGCGCCTCGTGGTCACCTCGGCATGCTCGGCGGACTCACCCTCGGCCTTGTCCAAGTCCACGAGCCCGATCTGCATGTTTGTCCCGCCGAGATCGATCCCGATGTAGCGACCAGGCGAGAACGGACTGTCACTCATTGCTCTACTCCCAGCGCAACCCGATCCTCGCCTTGAGCATCGACCGCGGGCAGATCGTATGGACGCAGGCCTTAGATGAGCCGGGTCGAGACGACCACGGCGGCATGTTGATCGGCAATCTCGCGGGCCGCGTCGAGATCCTGGGCGAATGTGAACAGCCCCGACCCAGACCCCGTGAGATGGATCCGCCCGCCCAGGGCCTCACCAAGCTCGTCATAGAGCATCGCCAGATCGGCACTCAGCCCCAGCGCGGGCACAGTGAGGTCGTTGAACAACTGAGAATCAACGAGCTCGCCCGCACGGGCGATCCCACCGATCGCCTCGTCATCGGCCGGAGCCGAGCGTTGTCCAGATTCATCAAACGCTCGGTACACCGCCGGCGTCGAGCAGGGCTCCTGCGGAATGAAGAGCGTCACCGGATCGTCCCGCGGCACATGACGCTCGATCGTCTCACCAAACCCCGTGACCACAGCCGGTGCGACAGGAGTCTGTGCGTCGATGAAGAACGGCACATCACTTCCCAACGCCAACCCAATGCGGCGCAGTTCTTTGATCTCCAGATCCAGCTCAAACAGCTCGTTCAGCGCAACCAGCGCGCAGGCGGCGTCTGCAGATCCACCGCCGAGCCCCGCGCCCGTGGGGATTCGCTTGCGCAGACCGATCGAGACTCCAAGCTCCTGTCCCATGCGTTCCTGCAAAGCCGCGTGAGCGCGAAAGACCAGGTCCTTCTCGATCGGCCAATCGATTGGCGTCGGCCGCGGCGCGTCGTTGAGCCATTCGATCCCGATACCGGCCGATGGGCCGTCGAGCCGCTCGAATGTCAACTCGTCGGCCAGGTCGATCGCGTGCATCCACGAGGCGATCGGGTGCCACCCCTTGCGCATTCCCTCGGCAACCGGCTGATCGACCCGCAGCACGAGATTGAGCTTTGCATGAGCCAGGCGTCTGAGCACGAAAGACAGTAGGGAGTTCGCGCATCATCGCCTCCTACCCTGCTCATGAAGGAGGCCACAAATGCGTGTCGCCAGTCTCATCGAAGCGATGGAGGCCATAGCGCCGTTGCGCTACGCCGAGCCCTGGGATCGAGTCGGGCTCCTCATCGGTCGTGCGGAAGCTCCGCTCACGGGCGGGATCCTGCTCACGATCGACCTGACCGAGTCGGTGCTTCGCGAAGCCATCGCCAACGGTGCCAAGGCGATCGTGGCCTACCACGCGCCGATCTGGGAGCCGATCAAAAGGCTCACCAGTGACACGACCCGCGGGCGCATCCTCCTGGGCTGCGCAGAGGCTGGAATCAGCGTTTACACGCCCCACACCGCTCTGGACGCGGCCCCCGGCGGCGTCACCGACTGGCTCTGTGAGGGCCTCAGCGCCGGAGGCGACCGCATCGAAGGCGATTGCCGAGCACTCACCCCACTCGTCGAAGACGAGAAAAAACGAGCCAAAATTGTCACATTCGTGCCCGAGAAAGACCTCGACAAGGTCCGTTCAGCCCTCGCGACCACCGGTGCCGGGCAAATCGGTGATTACGAACTGTGTTCGTTCAGCACCGCGGGCGAGGGCACGTTCTTGGGCGGCGCAGGAACCAACCCCGTCGTGGGCCAGCCCGGCCGACTCGAATCGGTCGGCGAGCGACGCCTGGAGATGGTCTGCGCCAAGGGTGCCGTGGCGCTCGCGATCGAGACCCTCCGCAAGTTCCATCCCTACGAGGAACCTGTGATCGATGTGTATGAGTTGCTCGGCACTGCGCGACGACGCGTCGGGGCCGGGCGTCGGCTCGTGCTCGATCAACCGGCGACCATGCGCGAGCTCGCCGAGCGCTGCCGAACATTCCTCGACCGCGCGCGGATCAAGGTTGCGCTGCCCGCGGATGATCAGCCCATCACGCACATCGGCGTGGTGCCCGGCGCGGGCGAGAGCCTCCTGCCCGAGGCCATCGGCGAAGAGTGCCAGGCATTCGTAACAGGCGAGATGCGCCACCACCAGGTCATGGACGCATTGCACGCCGGGCTTGCGGTCATGCTCTGCGGGCACACCAACACCGAACGTGGATACTTGCCGCGACTCGCCGAGCGATTGCAAGCCACGCTGGATGGTGTGGACATCACTTGTGCGGAGTCCGATCAAGATCCGATGCAAGAGCTCACGTAGCCTAGTTGTCGATGATGCCGACGAGCGTGCCCGTATCGGTAAACGTGACCGAGGGTCGCCGCACACCGTTGTCGAACATCGCATCGGCCAACGGCCCTGGCGCGACAAAGGTCACACTGCCTCGCAGCACATAGGGCAATGGCTGCGCGTCCAACGCGAACGGGAGACTCACCGGGAGCACGAACCGAATCTGCCCGTTGGCCGGCACGGTCACTTCAGGCGAACGAGCACCTTTGAACATCCGCTCGCCTCCCGCGTCGAGCGTGTACACGACCTCGCGCAGGGGCAACGGGTCTGCCCCGTCGTTGGTCGCCTCCATATCGAACTCGACCATGGAACTGGTCTCAGATTGCTCGACGATCCGAGCATCGGCAACCCGCAGCACGGGCGACGCGGTGAATGCGCAGCCCCCCATCAACCCGCCCAGCGCGAGGATCGCGCCCCCCAAGCACGCTTGCCTGCGCAAGCTGATACCGGACCAAATAGTCATCTGGCCCCAGGTCTTCGAAATAGCAGAGAACTTGCGAGCAATACCGATCATGGAGCAGAGGATACCGCCCTCAGTCGGATGTCATCGCCAGCCACTTACCTCCGGAGAGCTCCCGAGCGCCCTCGAGATAGGGCGTGAGGTCGCTTGCGGCGTCAATGTAGCGGAGCCAATGGATGGTCAGGGCCATGAGCGCCAAGCACGCAAACCAGGTCCCGATCTCGGTCACACGGGCCCTGCGGCCCAAAAAGATGACCAGACAGGCTCCGCCGACAATTCCGACCTTCCAGGCCGTCAGGAGCGTGGGCGAGCCGTGCTCCATGACTTTTCGAGCGACGGGATTCAGTTCCACCATCCCCACGCCTTGCAGGTACGTAAGGGTGAACAGGAGGTCAAAGGCGCTCATGGCCGCGATGGCAAGCAACAGAATGGCGATCCGGCGGGTCCGAGGCTCTGAGGCCCTGAGCGCCTCGAACTGGCTCCGGCGCCCCGCGCAGAGCCAGTCCCAGGTCCATGGGGCGGGCAAACACGCCACAGAAGCAGAATTTCGCAACTCCTCCATAGTGTCTAGCGTCGGATACGAACTGGCCGGGCGGGTACCCGAACCGCGGATGAAAATACCCCGGGGTTGTGGTCTGGGCCGGGCAGGACGCATGGATGGCCTGGTCGGGTCCGAGTGCGCAGGAAGGACAACATGAGATCTGGACATCCGATAGTGCTCGCGTGTTTCTCGGCCCTGCTCTCGGGGATAACTCTCGCGCAGTTGCCGGCACAAAACCCGGTGTATGTCGACGACGCACCGCTTGCCAACGAGGCGATGGAACTCATCCCGAGCCTTTTGGAATCTGACAACCACGTCGAAGCGATCCGGGTGCTCCAGCGTCTGCTCGATGAGTCCGCGCAACGCCTGATCCCAAACGCCGACGACCCCGATCTGTTCGCCAGCGTTCGAAGGCGCGTGCACGCGATCTTGCTTGCCAACCCGGATCTGCTGGATCGATATCGCACGATCCAGGAGCCCCTAGGCCAAACGATGCTCGCCGAGGGCGGGTTTGCCGAGGTGGAGCGCACCCGTCTGCTGACAACCAGCGGCTACGAGGCCGCACTGCGCGTCACACAGCGATTGCTCGAACGCGGCGACTTCGAAGCCGCCCGTATAGTGGTCACGCAACTGAGCTCGCACCCAGACAAGCCCACCGCGCAATCCGATGACGCGACGGTGCTCTTGGAAACAATCGCTCGCTACCTGGATCGCGAAGATGTCTGGGCACAGCTCAACGCCTGGCGCGGCACCGAAACTCGGCGATCGCCCATCGAACCTCCGGCACTGGTGACCGAACCCAAGCGGACGCCTATGGAGCCTGCAGGCCAGATCGACCTCAACGAGATGGTCGCCAGCCCATTGCATTCCACCGACTTGCCCGGCGTGCAAACAACGCACGGCGAGAACACGCTCAACTTCGAAGTGTTCAGCCCCTGGGCCATGCCCATGGTCACCTCCAATGAGCTCATCGTCAACGACGGCGGCGCGATCTCGTCCTGGGATCGGTTCACGTTTCAAAGACGTTGGGTGACCCGACCGACCGGGATGGACATGTCCAACATGCTCCAGAGTTTTCGCTCCAACCGCCGCGCACGGAGCGAACTGCAGATGCGCGACGTCTCGGCGGTCGACGTCCAGGGCAATCTCGTCAGCGCGATCACCGGATGGGTCGTGGTCTATAGCCGCGGCGGGGTTGCCCAGCGTGCCGGCGACTCCCGATTGCACGTACTCGACCGCGCGGACGGGCGGGTGCGCTGGTCCTGGCGACCGGACATGCACAGCCTGGACATGGCGCAGGCCATCCTCATCGGACGCCCCCGGTTTGTGGGAGATCTCGTGCTTGTCCAGGTGCGCAAGCAAGTCGCCGCACGCCGGAGCCTGGGGTCGTATCTGTTTGCGCTCGATGCGCGCACGGGCGACGTCCGTTGGTCGCGGCTGGTGGGCTCGAGCGGATCGCTTCCTTATCAATCGCAGGCGGGGCTTATCAGTCCCGAACTACTCGTGCACGAAGGCATCGTGTATGTCTCAAGCGAGATCGGCGTCATCGCGGCCATCGAGGCATGGTCCGGTCGATTTGCGTGGGCGCGAGTCCGAGGCGGGGCGACCTTTGGCGGTTACGACCCGGCTCCGGCGCACGCGGTTTGCCCGCCGGTCATGGCCGACCAGGGCCTCTTCGTCCTGACCGCCGATCGCTCGAGCGTGCTCCGCATGGATCCGGCACAGGGCATCGTGCTTGGAGAGCGCGGCGCAGATCGGCTGGGCAACCCACGCTACTTGCTCAAGGTCGATGGATTGCTCGCCGCGGTCGGCGAGAACCAACTCACAGTCACGCCGATGGACGGCTTTGAGCGCGCGATGCCCCGCTCGGTGGCCTATCCCGCCAACCACCGGCAAGTGGGACGCGTGGTCGCGGCGGGCGATCGGCTGCTCGCTCCCGTCGAGGGCGGGTTGTACGAGATTCTCGCGCGTGACATCGACCGAACACGATTGCTTGAGTTGCAGGCCTCGGGCCTCATCACGCCCACGGACGGACAACTCGTCGCTTGCGACTCCTCCTCGGTCCACGGCTACCTCGTTTGGAGCACCGCAGAACGCGTGCTGAGCGAGCGCATGCAGGAAGACCCCGACGACCCGACGGCCGCGATGACCTTTGCGCAGCTGTGCGTGCAGGCCGGGCGCCCTGAACGCCTGGTAGAAGCCCTCGAGCGTGCGCTGGCCTCGATCGGCCGACAACGCTCCGATGAGCTTGCCTTGGCCTACACCGATCATCTTTTCGAGCTTGTGCTCTCGATGGTGCGAGACGACGCCTTTGAGTCGGCGATGATCGACCAGTTGATTGCGGTGCTCGAGACCTCCGCACGCTCGCCGACCCAACGCGTGGCCCATCTCATCGAGCTCGGCGCCCAGCACGACCGCAACGGCAACACGCGCGAGGCTATCAACGCGTTCCAGGGCATTCTGCTCGACGACGAACTCGCCGCGGCGACCTGGCCCGGATCACGATTGGTCGTGCGAGCGGATCTGGAGGCCGCACGGCGGGTCCGCGATGTGCTCGCGCGGAACGGTCAGGCCTTGTACGAGAGCTACGAGACCATGGCCCAGAGCGAGCTGCGTGCGATGGGCGCGAATGCAGAGCCCAAGGCATTGGAGCAGTTCGCCCGCCGCTATCCCGCGTCGCGCGCCACGACCCAGGCATGGCTTGCCGCCGCCGATCGGTACGAGGCCTCGGGCCAGTCACATCAGGCGGTTCGGGCGCTGCGCCTGGGCCTGCAGAATGGCGCGGGCGAGAGCGTCGCGCACGCCGAGCTCTCGGGCCGGCTGATCATGGCGCTGATGAGCCAGCAGCAATGGGGCGAGGCCGGGCGCGCGGTACGTTCGCTCGATCAGACAAGCACGCCGACAAACCTGGGCGTTGCGGTCGATCTCGCGAGCGTGCGACAGACAGTGGAGCAGGAGCTCCGGGCCCGGCAGCGCAGGGCGTTGATCGGCGCGCCGCTCGCTCAGGATCTTGTGTTCGTTGGCGAATGGTCGCTGGCCCGCACGACGCTTGCGAGCGACTGGGCCCACATCGGGTATGCGCCGATCGAGATACGACGCGAGACGCGCGTGCAGCTGGGTGCGATGCGGGCCGACGCGACGGTCGCGTGGGAACGTGCGTTCGCTCCTGGCACGCGGATCGTCCGCGCAGATCCCGGATCGCTGCTGGTCATGGAGGGCGACGACAATGCGGTGCGCGTTGCCAAGCTCGATGCCGCGACCGGCAACGCTCTCTGGCAAAGCGAGCCGATTGATCTCGATGAGATCGGCGGGGATATCGAGTTCACGACCCCGATGGATGGACCCGTGCGGGCAAGCGAGCTGATCGCCGTTGCCGACGCGCACACGCTCGTGATCGGCACCCGCGCCGGCCGCGCGATCGGGATAGATCTCCAGAGCGGCCTGGAACTCTGGACCGCACGCATGCCCATCCGGCGTGTGCACGACATGGCGATCGGCGCCGGGATCATCGCCGTCGGCGGCGCGATCGAACCCGCCGACGCGACCTGGCCGTTCCTGGACGCGAGCACGCCCATGATCGCGGCGCTCGATGCCCGGACCGGCCAAGCGATGTACACCGCCCAAGGCGAAGCCGGGGGCATCGAGAGCGAGATCCGGTGGATGCGCGTCGCGCTGGGCGGGCGCGTCGTTGCGGGCGTGGGTCAGGGCGTGCTCTCGGCCGATCCGCTCGCGGGCGAACTTGCGTGGCTCAACGATGAAGAGTCCCTGCGCGGCAGCCTCGACGCCTGGATCGTGGGCGATCGGGCGCTGGTCATGGCGGCCAACCGCGATCTGTGGAGTGTCACGCTTGAGACGGGCAGGACCGACCCCGCGCCCTTGCCTACCCGAAGCACGACGTACGCGCGCTCGCGCATCAATGTCACGCCCGTCGAATCGGGCCTGGTTGTGTCCTCTTCGCGAGGCGTGGTCGTGCTCGATCGGGGTGATGCCGTGCTCGGCGCCGATGTGATCCCGGCGCAGGACACGCTCCTGCCGGCGGAAGTCGGATCCGGCGCCATGATCACCGTGGACACCACCGCAACCCCGAGCGGGCGTGAGTATCCGCTGTACGCGCTGGACTACACCGGCCGGCTGCTCGTCAAGCCGATCGGTGTCGTGCTCAATCAGGCGATCGGGCCCGAGGGCCTGACGCTGCTCGATAACAAGGTGCTGATCTCGACCGGCGCGGGCATCGTTGCCGTGCCGGCACCCGTGGAGTGAGCTACTCGGCGATGCTGTCGGGCTGATCGCCCTTCTCGATCGCCTCGATCTTACGGATACGCCTGGCATGACGCCCGCCCTCGAAGGGCGTGCGCATGAACACGTGCACGATCTTCTCCATCAGCCGTTGGCCCAGCAGATCACCCGAGAGACAGACAATGTTCGCGTCGTTGTGGCTTCGGCTGAGCTCGGCGGTGAGCTCGTCCTGCACGACCGCCGCACGCACCCCGTGGACCTTGTTGGCGGCAATTGACATGCCGATGCCCGTGCCGCAGATCAGGATACCGCGCTCTGCGGCTCCCTCGGCAACGAGATTGCCCACCTGAAACGCTGTCTCGGGGTAATCACAAGGCTTGTCGTCGTGGATGTTGACGAGTTGGACTTCGTGCCCCTCGCGCTGCAGAATGGTCTCCAGGGCCCGAGCGGCGGCGGCGCCACGATGGTCGGCACTGATTGCGATCTTCATGGGTCCAACTCCTTCAACCGGCGCTCGATGGCCTCGCCTATCCGCTTTGCACATTCGCGATACTCACTCAACGGCCCGCCGATCGGGTCGGGAATATCGCCTTCAATATCCAATCGCTCTGCGGGCGCAAACGGGTCGATGGCAAGCAGGCCCCGCAAGTGCGAGTCGGTCATCGCGTAGATCGCATCGGCATCGGCAAGCACTTCGGGTGTGACGGCCTGAGACTGATGGTCTCGTAACACATAACCCATTTCGCTCAACGCTTGCTCTGCCTCCGCGGTCGCCGGCGCACCAAGACCCGCGGCAACGCCCGCGCTCAAGACCTCGGTCTCCAAGGGCTCTGATTCGCGAGCGACCAACGCCCGAGCTATCGCCTCGGCCATCGGACTTCGACATGTATTCCCCGTGCACACAAACACGATCTTGCGCAGCAACTGGCGCTCGATGGATGGGCCGTCCAACGCGCCCTCACGCACGATCTCTGCAGCGTCACCAAGACGCACGATGGTCGACCGTGTGCGCTCGCGGGTTCTCCCCGCATCAAACGCGACGAGTGAATCTTGGAACGGCGCCATGGACTCGGGAGAGATCTCGCTCTCGTTTGCTACGCCAATGGCGCCAAGCGCGTGCCCGACAATCGGGCCATGCACACGCTCGAGGATCGTGCGCAGAGCCTCGTGCTCGGGAACCCGCACCAGAAACTCACCATCGCGATCAAAGATCCCCACAGGCAACCCGGCGGGCAGGTGTTGGGGGCGGATCTGGAGCGTGACCGGCCCGGGCATCAGCTTGCGGACCGCTCGCCTGTGGGCCCGAGAATGCAGGCCCAGCCCGTCGATAACAACTTTGGCCGATGGTGCGTGCCAAGCCCCCGGCCCCGGCTCCTTGAGTAAGGCCCTGAGGCGTTGGACGGCGTCTGCGCTATTCGCGGCGGCAAACACGCCGTAGACCGTCTCGGTGGGCAGCACGACCACTTCTGAGCCATCTAGACGCTCGCAGGCCTCTGAGATGGCACTTTGGAGTGTCTCCGGGGTCAGGGGCCGCAGGTTGGCGGATCGAGTGGCGATACCGGGAGTATCTCGTGGATCGCCCCGATGTTCAAATGGGCCAGTTTGCACGGTCTATGTTCGGTCTTGTGTCCGAGGGACCTATGGGAGAGGCACCGGCGCTCTCTATACTGTCGGCACGCCCTGAATGGATTTGGTGGAAACACCGGCGAATGGGGCGACGAATGGAACTTGGGCGAGCTGGTCTGAGCTCGCGATCCTGGTGGCTATTCGGGCCGCTGGAAGGATGACACGGGGAATAATAATGGTCAAGAGAAACTCAGCGAAACTGTCTCGGGGCTTTAGCCTCGTCGAGCTTCTCGTGGTCATCGTGATCATCGTGATCGTGATCTCGCTGCTCCTGCCGGCGATCGGGAAGGCCCGCGATATCGCAAAGGCCGCAACAACGCGATCCCGTATCAAGGAGTTCGGCAACGCCGTCGATGGCTTCCGCCTGGACAACAACGGCTTCCGCCCCGGCGTGTTCACCGAACAGCAGATGGGTTCGAGCGAGAACGCCGACGTCTACGGCTTCACCGCACAAGAGAACATCATGCTCGATCTCGCGGGCGGGATCACATTCCGCAGTGGCGGGCTTGGCGGCGGGCAAGGTTCGACGCTCAAGAACTTCGGCCCAACCCAAGACGCGCACAACGAGAACTCCCAACAAGGCCGCTTCGTTCGCGAGGACTTGATCGGAACGGACTACGAGGGCAATCCGGGCTACTTCCAGCCCGATCCCAAGTTCTTCATCGCTCAGGCACGCCCGACCGGTCAGTTTGGCGCGGGCGCAGGTATCTCTAACGGCGTGGCCGATATCCCCGACTTCGTCGACGCGTGGGGGAACCCGTTGGCGGTCTGGGTGGAAGATGGCTTTGCGCCGCCGGTGGTGGATGACCGCGAGCAGTTCGCTCGCGAGGACAGCAATGGCGATGATGCGGCGCTCTTCTATTGGGCCTCGAACGCGGGCTATCTGAAGGCCACCGAAATGGGTCGTTCGGGCCGCAACCAGAATAGAAACACCGACGATGCCTACAGCCTCATCGGCGGCGGCAACAGCTCCAGCGATCTTGAGGTCTCCATCTCTGGGCTTCTGGGCAACGCGGCCTCGCCCCTGCAAGACCTGGATGCCTCCAACCTGGACGAGTTGATCCCCGCGACGTCGCGAGGCGAGATTGTCGTGCAGTCGGCCGGCACCAACGGTCTGTTCCTGGGCACCAAAGAGCGGGCCAGCAGGACCTACGACGCCGAGACCAACGGCCTGCGTTACGGCTGGACGTACTACACCTCGGGCTCCACCCGCAGGATCGACGGCTCGGGCGCCACCGGCAGCGCGGATGTCATTGATGGATTCGATGACATCATCCTGACCTTCGGAAACTAACGCTCCGCCGCTTGCTCCGTGCCACGAATTCGTTGAAATAGCTCGCCGACTTGCTATCGAGCGCGCGATCCGCCAAAGTGGACGCATGGATCGTCCCGCGCGTCGATCGTTGGTGGTCTTCTCGCTGCTTGCCGGTGGGTTGCTCATCGCAAGCCTGCTCCCCAACAGCCCCGCGCCGGCGTGGTTCTCGATCGCTTGCTTGGGCTGCGGTGTGGCCGCTCTCACGCGTGGTTGGGCTTGCCGGATTGCGCTCAGCATCGGGTGGGTGTGCTTCGCCATTGGTTGGTGGACGGTCCAGGTGCCGTTGCGCGGGGGCTCGACGCTCGATGTTGCGTTGGATGCCGGTCGCGCGACACATGCGCGACGGATTGTTGAACTCGAAGGTCTTGTCACGGAGACTCCGTGGCAGCTCGAACCCGGGGGATCGATGGCGCGGTTTGTGCCCAGAGACCCGCGCGAAACGTTCGCGTTGCATGTCCGGCGCGTGCACGACGGAGCTGGCTGGCAAGAGGCCCGGGGCTTCTTGCGTGTCTTCGGTGCCGACTTCAAGGCACGGGCCGGCGATCGCGTGCGGCTGCTCGCCGTGCATTCTCCGCCGCGGCGCTCGATGAATCCAGGCGATGCGGATCGGGACTCGTGGTCGGCTATGCGCCGTGACGCGGGGACGCTCAGCGTCGCGCAAGGGGACGCCTTGCAGAGAGTTTCGGGTGGTTCGGTGCTCGGCTCGATCGGCCAAACCTGGGTTTCGATCCGAGCGGCACTGCGCGATCGCGCCCGGCAAGTGCTCGAACCGGCGACATCCGACGGCGGCGCTCTGCTCAATGCGATCACGCTCGGCACGCACGATCCCGACCGCCAGCATGTCCGCGATGCATTCACGCGCCAGGGCCTGGCACATCTCATGGCGATCAGCGGCTTCCATCTTGCGTTGCTCGTCGGCCTCGTGCTTCTGGCAATCCGACTGAGCGGCGATTGGGGACGCTTGGAAGCGGCATTGCTCGTGACGCTGGTGCTTGGCTACCTCATCGTCGTGCCCGCGAGGCCCCCGATCGTGCGAGCCGCGTTGGTCGTGCTGGCGATCGTGCTCAGTGAATCTCGCGG
>JAJDDL010000291.1 GCA_029260335.1 Phycisphaerales bacterium
GAGTTTGCCATCGGCGGCGACTTCGAGCAACGACTGAATATCCACGACGATGCCGCTCTCGCGCTCCTGGTCTTCGCGCAAACGCTGCTCAAGCAGACGCTCAAGCAACGGCTGGACGCGCTCGGCCCGAGCGTGCACGAGCGGATACAGCCGCATCGTGGTCTCGGGCATGTCCGGACGCTGATCCAGGTCGTTGAGAACAGCCTCGACGCGCGCGAAGATCGCACTCGGCCCCGAAACGATGAGCGAACGGCTCATGGGCTCAGATTCGATCGTCACCTGCACCTGGCCCGTCGCCCCGAGCGCTCCGTTGCGCGCAAGCTCGCTCAGCGTGCGATTGACCGCCGGCAGGTCGGCCCGCTCGATGCGATATGTCCGAACCTCCAAGTCATCGGTGATCTTGTGCTGGTCCAGGCTCCGGACGATCTGCTCGAATCCGGCAAGCCGCTTGGCGGGGGCATCGACGATGATCGAGTTGGTCGCGGTGTCCGCCCGCACGACCACTTCCTTGGGCTGCTGCAGATCGGGCCTGGGCCTTCGCGTGCGCGGATCGATCGGGATCGGCGGCTCGGGGAACATCGCGTCGATCGTCTTGGCGAGTTCCTCGGCACGAGCGACCTTCAACGGGAAGATCCGGATCTCGCGACCCTCGTCGTCGTACGCCTGCTGCTCATTCAGATCGGTGATGAGCTGCTCGATCTCCGGCAGGATCTCCTCATGGGCACTGACAATCAGCGTGTTCGTCGCGCCGTCGGCCTGGATCGAAACCGGGCGTGTGGACTTGTCTTCCACCGGGCGCCTGTCGTACGCGCCCTGGAGCACGCTCGCGAGATTGCTCGCATCGGTCGAACGCAGACGCAGGATCCGGATCGGAGGCTGCTCGCCCTGCTGCTCGCTATCGAGATTGCGCACGAGTTGTTCGATAATCGGCAACTGCCCGGGTTGAGCGGCGACCATGAGCGTGTTCGTCGCTTCGATCGCCTCAAAGACCGGATCGGCCCCGCCGCCGGCGCGGAAGCTCGAACTGGAAAGCACCAGATCTTCCAAGAATCCCACGATGGTCTCAACACTCGCGAATCGGAGTTCGATGAGCTGGATCTCGCGTGCAGGGCCCGCTTGGCGCTGCAGCTCGTTGAGCACGTCCATGAAGCGGGTCATCGCCTCGTCGTCGGCGACGACCTCCAGGCTGTTGGTGTCGGCGTTGACGGTGACATCGACTGAGCCTGCGCCCTCGAGTTGGGCGACCTGGGCGTCGTAGATAGCCGTGGCGCGATCGCGGACGGTTTGTGCGTCGGCATTGGAAATCGGCACGATCCGCAAGCCGCGCTCGATGGGCACGGCACTGAGATCGGCGAGCACCTGCTCGACGCGCTCGAACGTGATGTCATCGCCCGCCACGATCAGCGTGTTGGACAGAGGTTCTTGCTCGATGACCACGCGCACGGCCTGGCCACCGCTCTTGGCCGGGGCGCTGAGGTTGCCGTTGCGTGACAAGTTCTCCAGCGTCCGCACGATCGCAGTTAAGTCTGCCTTCTCGATCCGGTACGTCCGAAGCTCTGCGATCGGCGGCACTTCTACCCGATCGAGCTTCTCGGCGAGCTCTTCCAGGCTCTCGCGCCTGTCGGCGGGCGCGTCGATAATCAGCGAGTTGCTCGATGGATCGGCGCTGACCGTGACCTCCTTGTCCTCTTGCAACCAAGGCATCGGCTGGTTTCGCCGATCGCGCGGCATCGGCGGCTCTGGATAGAGCTTGTCCATCGCCTGGGCGACATCCACCGCCTTGGCAACCTTCAACGTGAACAGGAACGTGATCCGCTCGGGCCCCTCGATGCCCTCGGTGTTGAGATCATCCACGAATGTCTTGATCTCATCGAACAAGTCGGGATGGGCACTGACAATGAGCGTGTTCGTCGGGGCGTCGGCGCGGACCTCGACCGGGCGAGCCGAGCGATCGGCCTGCGGCCGCTTGGTGTACTGCTGGCTCAGCATCGATGCGATCGCAACGGCATCTGCCGTGCGCAGTTGCAGGAGCTTCAAAGGCGGCAGGTCGGTCGGCTCCAAGCTATCGAGCCGCGTGATGAACTGCGCGATGAGCTGGTGCTGGGCGACCTCGGCGGTCACCATGAGCGAGTTCGTCCGATCCACGATCTGCACCGTCGGCTCGGGCACCTTGCGCGAAGCGTCGATCGGATCGGCCGAGGCCATGAGCTGATTGAGTGGCCCAAGGATCTCGTTCGCGTCGACATGCTGCACGTCGTAGATGCGCGTGGTGCGATCGGGCGGCAGTAACTGCTGGGCTTGGCGGACCGAATCGTCAAACAGCCGGATTGCCTCGGGCGAACCGGTTATCAAGAGTGATCCCGACGCCTCGTCAATCCGGACGTTGGGCGCGGTGATGTCATCGCGGAACGCGATCCGCTCATCAAAGAGCTCCTGGGCCCGCGCGGCGATCTGCGAAATCTCGCCACGATTGACACGCGTCACGCGAAGATCGGTATCGCCGGCTTGTGCAGCATCCAATCGCGCGATCAGCTCATCCAGCACCGCAAACTGCGAAGGCTCGGCCCGGACGATCAACGTATCGAGCTCATCGATCGGATCGAACTGAGGCATCGTGAAGGGTGAGCCATCGGAAGTCTCGAGCAACGGAGCCGCGATGTTGGGGAGCTGCCGTGCGATCTCGCTCGGCTCCCGAACGGTTATCTCAAAACGCCTGGTCTCCAGGGTCACGCGGACCAGGCTTTCGGCCGACCGGAGCATGCGCTCGAAGTCGGCGATCTGCTCGGGGCTCCCGACAAGCGTGAGCGTGCGATGATCGAGCGCGATGCTGATCGGCTTGTCGTCATCGCGATCGAGTTGGGC
>JAJDDL010000292.1 GCA_029260335.1 Phycisphaerales bacterium
CTGATCGGTCATCCCCCGACTATCACCAGCGGCGAACACCCGCTCGCCCATCTCGACCTCGACGAACTCCAGATGATCCATCACGCCCGCGGCTTGGAGGATGGCCAAGCAGGCCCGGGTAACTTCTGGGCCAATCCCGTCGCCGGGCGCAAGAGCAATACGGAGTTTCGACACGATCAGCGTCCTTTCGCGGGTTCCATCGTCGGATTCGGGGGCAAACGATAGCGCGAGATTCCTAGCGCGTGGCCCTCGCCAGCCGATCGTGGATCGCCCGCCAGATCGCGGACGCCCCCTCGGTCGCGCCCTCTTGTGGAGGACGTTCGATGAGGATCTCCTTGGCGCCCATAGCGTCGGCCTCGCGCAGAGCCGCATACAGACGCCGGGCGTACGCGTCGGGCTCTGTGGGCATCGCGATACCACGCACGCCCGCATCCAAACGCGAATAGGCCAGCAGCACCCATTCCCCACCCAACTCCGTTACGTCATCGACGAGCCGAGCCGGCGTGCTCGGGGCGTAATGCCGCTCTTGCAAGCCCGGGCTTGCGGCCTGACCGGCGGCAATCTGATCTCCGAGATCATCGACCGCTCGCCCAACAACCTGTGCAATCTGCTCAGCGCCGATGACACCCCGTCGCAAGACGGCGGCTTTTTCGCAGGTCATGTCTACCACCGTCGACTCGATCCCGCGTTCGCACGCGTCGGCGGCCAGCACAATCACCTCCCCGCCGAACTGCTCGAAGACATGAGCGGCCGTCGTGGGTGAGACCTGGCCCGATCGATTGGCGCTCGGCCCGACGATCGGCCCTCCGAAACGCTCAATCAACGCGAGCGCTGTCGGATGGTCCGGCATCCGGATCGCCACCGTATCCCCGCCCGCGCACACGATCGATGGAATCGACTCATTTCGCTTGACCACGAGCGTCAACGGGCCAGGCCAGAACGCCTCTGCCAACGCCTCGCAATCAGCCCCCCACTCCGCCGCACACTCCCGCGCCATCGCGACGCTCGAGACGTGGACAATCAGCGGATTGTGCGCCGGACGCCCCTTGACCGCGAACACCTGCGCCACCGCGGCCTCGTTGCGCGCATCTGCGCCCAAGCCGTACACAGTCTCGGTCGGGAACGCGATGAGCCCACCCTTGCGCAGGAACCCAGCCGCCATCTCGACTTGATCAATGCCCGCCATCGCGTCCTTCTGTCATTTTCCAACGACGTCCGGCACGACAAACTCCACCCGGTTGCGCTGCAGTGTCGTCCCCATCGCCTGATGGCTCTCGGCGAGCGAGACCGCGTAATCCACCAACGCCTGGACCTCATCGCGTTCCGCGTTGGAAAGCCGCTCCTGCTGGTTCAACTCGGTCTCCAACTGCTCGATCGAGTACCCGCCTTGCAGGTTCTCCTTGCGAACCTCCAGCACGCGCAGGTTCTCGGCCTGGGCAATCCGATTGAGTTTCTCCTGCTCGATCAGCCGGAAGTTGGTCTCCAAGTTGTTCAGCGCGTTCTTGACCTCGAGCAGCACCTGCTGGGTCGTGTTCTCAAAGCTCAGCACCGCCTGCTGCCTTTCGAGCAAACGCCGCCTGAGCACCGCTTCGCCCGCCCTATTCCCGATCGGAATCTCATAAAAAAGCCCGATGCTCGCGTCGAAGAACTCACGGTCCCACACCGTCGCGTTTGCCGTGCGCAGATCATCTTCGAGCGACTGAAACCGCGCCTGGATCCGCAGATCGAGCTGCGCAAGCCTCGCGTTCTCGGCCACGATCTGTCGAATCGTCGTGTCGTCGATCGACAGAATCGCCTGAGCAATCTCCGGCCGCTCATCGAGCGCCGAAATGATCGCATCGGCAAGCGAGAACTCGATCGGCTCTGCAAACGGCAGATCCACCGGCAAGAGCAACACCTCTGACGACACCGGCAAGTCCGGCCGATTGATCAACGCCTTCAGCCGATCGCTCGAAACCCGCACCGTGTTGCGTGCACGCCAGAGATCCGACTGACGATCCCGCACCCGAGCCGCGGCGTTGGCGATCTGCGCCCGGTTCACGTCAAAGCCCGCCCTGGCCCGCACCTGCGCAAGCACAGTCCGGCCGCGATCGGTCAACCGCTCCAGGATCATCAGGTCGTAGTACGCCCGCACCAGCTGCCAATACGCCCGCTCGGTGTCGGTCACCACGCGGTTCAACTCGCTCTTGAGATTCGCAACCGCAGCCCGCTCGGCGTTCTGGGCAATCCTGACCTGCGACAGCGCCACCTGCGAGCCAAAGTTCCGCAGCAACGGCTGGTCGTATTGCGCCGTCAGGCTCGCCCGGTTCGCAGGATTGGGCGTGAGGGCCAGGCCTCGTTCGTCTGATTCGTTGTAACCCAACTCTTGTTGCAGCGTGAGCTGCCCGCCCGCCGTGGTCAGCCGACGGATCCCCGCGGTAAACCCAAGGTCGGTGCTGCGACGAAAATCGCCGCCAAGTCCGAACCCCGAGGTCGAGCGATCCACGATCGGCGTCTCGCTGTCCTGATACTGCAAACTCGAGAAGAAAACCCAATCGAACGCCGCCTCGGCTTCGACCACCTGCGCCGAGTTGATCGAGGGCGAGAGCCTCGCAAACTGCACCTGCAGATTCTGATCCAACGCCAGGGCGACGGCGTCCTCCAGGCTCAATCCCACCACCTCGTGCGGCTGGCCGAAGAAGTTCTCATCCATCGAGAGCGAACCGAACTGCTCGGCGTATGAGTCCGGGCCCGCCATCTCCAGGATCCGCTCCTCGAACTCCCCGAGCTTGAACTCCTCGATGAAGTCCTCTTGCGACATTTCCTGGACGGTGATCTGCCGCTGCGGCCGGGCCGTCGGTTCGAGCAGCTCCTGGCGAACCATGTCCGCAATCGAGCGCCGCATCGCGGGCTCGGCCGACGTGTTCAATGGGCTGACCTGGCACCCGCCGAGAACGACAAGCAAGGCCGACAGAAGGGCCAAACCTCGTGGTTGGTTCATCCAATACTCCCTGTGCACGCTGTCATTCGAGCCGCGCCGAGCCTTGGTGTCAATTCGGCGCAGGCTTCTTGTCCACCTTTGGTGGATGTCGGTTCGCGCCATCGCGGGCAAACCGCTACACTCAACCATAGGGAGCTCGATATCAATCGGAGGGCTCCCCAGAGAAAATCAGGTAGGGAGGCCGGACCATGGGCAGGATGCCACGAGGTCGTTTCTCGGATATCCATCCGAAGAATCTTTCAAAATTCGCCGCGATCGCATGCCTCCTCACCGGAGCCGGCTTCGCCAGCGCCCAAGAGACCATCATCGTCACCGAGCAGGGAGCTCGCCTCCACGCCGGGCCAAACACCCGGCTCTACACCATCCGCATGCTCGATGTCGGCACCCGCCTCCAAACCCTGGGCGAGCCCGCGGGAGGGATGATCCCCGTCGCATACCCCGCAGACCTTGCCGCCTACGTCCCGGCCAGCTCCGTCGAGGTCATCGACACCGACAGCCTCCGGGTCAGCCGAGCCACGCGCCTCATCGCTCCCCACGCCTCTGACGGCATCGAGGGGAGCTGGCGGTCGGTCCTCCAAAGCCCCATCCGCCCGGGCAGCGAGCTGACCATCAGGACCATCATTCGATCGGAAGAAGGCGAGATCCTGGGCTACATGGTCCAGGCCCCCCCAGGTGCCACGGCGTACATCGCCCAATCCACGATCGACTCCAACGCGACCACGATCAATCAAAGCACAGATGACACAACTGGTGACACCACCGCCGAGGCCAACGCCGAGTCGATCCAAGGCACCAACCTGCTCGATGACATGGTCCCGCCGAAGGCTGGTGACGCCCAAGCCGAACTCGCCGGCACGCCGGACGATCCGACCACGCGAATCCAAGACCCCAACGCCGCGATCGATCAAGCAAACTCCGGAGCACTGGCAACGAACCAGCCGCTGGTCATCGACCAGGGCACCGACACCACGCCCAACGCCGATCAATCGCTGACTCCCACACAGCTCGAGGCGTTGTATCAATCCGCCCGCGCAAGCGATGAGTTTGATCAAGAGCTCGACGCACTGCTGAGCGAGCACCGCCGAACGCTCGACGCACTCGCCGACGACCAGTTCAACGCACGCATCCGCCAGCAACTCGGCCAACGCATCGCGTACTTGGAGATGCGCATCGCCTTTCGCGATGGCCCCGCGCGGGTCGCGTCCAAACGCGATGGCCAGGAGAGCGTCTCGGAGCGCATGGCCTCCAAGCTCGATGAGTTCACCGCCGGCCGGGGCTACGCCCTCGTGGGCAAGCTCGTGCCCAGCCGCATCTACGACGGCAGAAACCTCCCCAAGCTCTATCGCCTGCGATCACCCGATGCCCTGGGACGCACCCTCGGCTATGTCCGCCCCGGCAAGCGAGACCTCACTGCTTATCTCAACCAGATTGTCGGCATTGCCGGCAAGATCGAATCGGGCCCCGGCGGCTCCAAGATCATCACGCCCACACGCGTGGAATCCATCGACGAGCCTTGATCTCACTTCTTCGCTTGGGCCTCAAATCGCGCACTGAGAATCGACCGCACCCAAACCGCGGCCACAATACAGCGTGACATCCGATCTCCAAGCCGCCTCTGCCTGGTCCACCGGCAGTTCCATCGCCGAGACCACGGCTCGCGTGGTCAGCGCGATTCAATCCAGACTCGCCACGCCACCATCGCTTGTGTTCCTCGTCGCCACCGAACTCTCCCAGATCGATCTGCGCGAAGCGATCGATCTCATCCGCGACGAACTCTCACCCCAGACCATCCTCGGCACCACCTCGCCGTCCCTGCTCGCCTCCGAGGGCACACTCACCGACACGCCGGGCATCGGCGTCCTCGCCCTCTCAGGCGTCCATGTGCACCCGTTCACGCTTGAGACCGTCGACCACCCAAATGAGACCTTCCCAGCGTCGATCGATCGCCTCGCCGATGTCATCGGCTCCAACGACGAAGCACGCGCCACGCTCCTGCTCGCCAATCAGAAGGGCCTCGCGATCCAGGCCATGCTCCCGCGCCTCAACGCCGCACGTGGTTTAGGACGGCACTACCCAATTCTCGGCAGCGTCATCGACGACGCCACGCTCATCCTCGACGACCAGTTCAAGCACCAAGGCCTCATCGGCGTCACGCTCTCGGGCGACTTTCGCTTCGACGCTATCACGTCTCAAGGCACAACACCGGTCGGCAATGACCTCGTCATTACCCGCGCCAAGAGCAACCTCATCCAAGGGCTCGCGGGCAAGCCCGCCATCGAGGCACT
>JAJDDL010000293.1 GCA_029260335.1 Phycisphaerales bacterium
GCTCGGTGGAGCCGCGGGCCGGGACAGCGCGGCGATCCGCGATATGCCGTCGACTTGGCTGGACTGCCTAGCGGGTCGAGGCGAGGTGGATCTGTCTGCGGCGCGGGTGCTGAGCGAGCGTTGCTATATGTGGACGACGCCGAGACTTGGTTCGCGTCTGATGGGCTTGGCCGCGAGCAAGGCGATCCGCTCCACACCCCTGCGAATCGAAAAACAGGATCGGCCTCCAGCATTTGCCGAGACTTCTGCGGCGATCGATCTCTATGGGCTCGACGAGCCGGTTTTGGACGTCGCGTCCGTGCTGCGGGCGTTCCTGGAGAATGATCGCGATGCGATCGTGCATGCGAGGTTTCCTGAGGATGTCCGATTGACCCGAGGCGAGGAGGGCATCGATCGGGTGCACTTGCACGTCGGCGGTCGCTCGGTGGAGGTCGTCGCGAAACGGTACATATTCTGCGCGGGCGCGGGCAACGTCGAGTACCTGTCGCGATTGGGCCCGGCGATGGCCGGCTTCGTGCGGATGCAGCGCAGGCCCTTGCACATGGTGATGGCCCGCGGTGCCCTGCCGGGGTTGTTCGGACACGCGATCGGGTCGAGTTCGACGCCGTTGGCGACGGTCACCAGTGCGGGCGTGGATGGCGATCGGATCTGGTGGATCGGGGGACGGGTCGCTGAAGAGGGCAATGAGCGAGATCCTGAGGCGCAGGTGGAGGCATGCCGCGCAGAGCTCACGCGGCTCGTGCCCTGGGTCGATTTAGCGGGAATCCGGTTTGCGACATGGCAGGTTGACCGAGCCGAGGGCCTGCAGGCTGGCGGAAAGAAGCCCGCAGGCGCGGTGGTGCGCGAAGTAGGCAACGCGATATTCTGCTGGCCGACGAAACTCGCGCTCGCACCCAAAGCGGCAGCCGAGATCATCGAGCACCTGCCGGATCATTCTGAGCATGCACAGCCAGCCTTCGATGCGCCTCGACCTGAGGTTGCGTCGACACCTTGGGACCAGGAACTGGAGTGGCTCTCGTGATACCGAGGCGACCATTGGGATTGACGGGGTTCGAGGTCGGCGTGCTTGGTCTGGGCACGGTGAAGCTCGGGCGGAATCAAGGAGTGAGGTATCCGAGCGGGTTTGAGCTACCGAGCGATGCGCAGGCGCGAAGCCTGCTAGCGGTGGCTCACGATCTTGGCGTGAATCTGCTCGATACCGCGCCGGCGTACGGCACGAGCGAGGAGCGGCTTGGCAACCTGCTGGATGGCACGCGCGACGATTGGTTCATCGTCACGAAGGCCGGAGAGACGTTCGAGAACGGCGAGTCCAGCTTTGATTTCTCCCCCGCGGCGGTTCGTGGAAGTGTCGAGCGGAGTCTGACGCGTTTACAGACCGACCGGGTTGAATGCGTGCTCTTGCACTCGGACGGCAGGGACCTCTGGATCCTGGAAGAGTCCGGCGCAATCGATGAGCTTGAATCGCTCCATCGCAAGGGCAAGGTCCTCTCGTTCGGCATCTCGACCAAGACGCCCGAGGGAGCCGAGAGGGCGCTCAAGACCTGTGATGTGATCATGGCCACGCTCAATCTTGAAGCGCAAGCCGATCTGGGTGCAATCCAGAAGGCCCCGGCTGCGGGCGTGGGCGTGCTTGTCAAAAAGGCGCTGGCGAGCGGGCACGCGGCGAGCCCGGCGGACTCCCTCCGATTCGTTCTGGGCCAGGCGGGGGTGAGCTGCGCGGTCGTCGGCACTCTCAACCCGGATCATCTACGGGAAAACGCACGCGTCGCTGACTTGATCTAGGGCAATTCGCCGAAGTCTTCTGCCCGAGAGTTCGTTTTGCGGTATGGTGCACACGGGTCCAGATGCGGAGCGCACATTCATGGCCACTGCCCGGTCCAGAGCCTTTACCCTCATCGAACTGCTCGTCGTGATCGCGATCATCGCGGTGTTGATCAGCTTGCTTCTGCCGGCGCTGGGCTCCGCTCGCGAGACCGGCCGGGTGGTCATGTGCCAGAGCAACTTGCGCCAGATCGGCCTGGCGATGACCATGTATGCCAACGACAACAACGAGCAGATCTGGCACTCGCGCGATTGGGCGAGACTTGGGCCCAACACCGTGCCCGTGGAACAACGCGAGCTCCCAGGCCATCTCTACGAATACGTGGAGGGTGCCGACAAAGTCAACGAGTGCCCGAGCAATCAGCGCCGGGATTCGACGGGCACGGGCGGTGGTAGCGGGTTCTTTGGGGCCGGGGCCGTGCTGGACTTTGACTACACCATGGCACGGGATACCTCCGGAGCGCGGCTGAGCGCGACGCTCTTTGCGGGGTATCTCGATCCGTCTGCGACTCGGAGCCCGCCGCCGAGATTGCCGCCTCAGTTGGAAGACAAGTTCACCAGGCTTCGCAACATCCCCGTGTTCCTGGAAGAGCACACGGTTTTCTACAACGAGCGGGTCCGCGATGGCATGTGGGGCAATGTCGATCAGATCACCGAGCGGCACACCAAGAAGGGCAACATGCTCAACCTGGATGGCACTGTCGAGCTGTTTGACCCGCCGATGGGACCCGACACCGAGCGCGAGGAGTCGATGCAGGACCTGGTCGCCAACCACTTCTACGTGACGAGCACCGCCAAGGAACGCGAGTGGTATCGGTATTGGTGGAGCTACGGGTCCGTCGGCGACTGGGACGCGAATCGGCCGTTTGGCTGGGTCAACAACCCTTGGCACGGGCGGCGCTGACGAAAAACAGAACTCGGGGTGCCTCAGAAAAGAGGGATAGCCGTGCTGCTCCCGCTACCATCCGCCTCTTCGGAGGTGATCGATGGCATGGTTGAAGGTTTCAGAAGCGCTCGCGGGTGAACCCGGCACAGAACTGACGGTCAAGGGCTGGGTCCGCACCCGGCGCGACAGCAAGGCCGACGGCGGGCTGAGCTTTGTCCAAGTCCACGACGGAACGTGCTTTGACCCGATCCAGGTCGTCGCGCGGGGCGAACTTGCCAACTACGCCGAGGAAGTCGCAAAGCTCACCACAGGCTGTGCGATCGAGGTCGACGGCAAGCTGGTCGCAAGCCAGGGCAAGGGCCAATCGGTCGAGATCGAGGCGAGCGAGATCCGAGTGATCGGCTGGGTCGAAGATCCGGATACCTATCCGGTGCCCCAGAAACGTCACACGTTTGAGTACCTGCGCGAGGTTGCGCACCTACGGACGCGAACGAACACGTTCAGCGCCATGGCGCGCGTCCGGCACCGGCTCGCGATGGGGATCCATCGGTTCTTTGATGATCGCGGGTACTACTGGGTGCACACGCCGATCGTGACCGCCAGCGACGCCGAGGGCGCGGGGCAGATGTTCCGGGTGAGCACGCTGGATCAGATGAACCTGCCCATGAAGAAAATCGAGCCTCCACCGGCGGACGACAAGGCGCCGAAGCAAGAGGTGGATTACGCGCAGGACTTCTTCGGCCGGCCATCGTTTTTGACGGTATCGGGCCAGCTCGAGGTCGAGACTTTCTGTTGTGCATTGAGCCGCGTGTACACGTTTGGCCCGACGTTTCGAGCCGAGAACAGCAACACGGCTCGACACTTGGCCGAGTTCTGGATGGTCGAGCCGGAGATTGCCTTTGGCGATATCCATGACAACGCCAAGCTCGCCGAGGAGATGCTCAAGTTCCTATTGGACGACTTGCTCACCGCACGGGCTGACGACATGGCGTTCTTCGATCTGCGGATCGAGAAGGGGCTCATCGAGCGCCTGCGCCACATCATCGACTCGCCCTTCCGCGTGCTGAGCTACACCGACGCGATCGACATCTTGTCCAAGGCCAAGAGTTCGTTCGAATATGAGGTCAAGTGGGGCAACGACCTGCAGACCGAGCACGAACGATATCTGACCGAAGAGCATTTCAAGCAGCCGGTGACGATCATCGATTGGCCGAAGGAAATCAAGGCCTTTTACATGCGGCTGAATGATAACAACAAGACCGTGGCGGGTATGGATGTGCTCGTGCCACGAATTGGTGAGATCATCGGCGGCAGCCAACGCGAAGAACGGCTGGACGTGCTCGATGCGCGGATCATCGAAACGGGCCTGGAGCCCGAGGCGTATTGGTGGTATCGGGATTTGCGGAAGTATGGCACGGTGCCGCACGCGGGATTTGGGCTTGGGTTTGAGCGGTTGATTCTGTTGGCGACGGGGATGCAGAACATTCGGGACGTGATCCCGTTCCCGCGGGCGCCGAAGCAATGTGAGTTCTGAGCTGCGGTTCTGTCGGACGAATAGTCGACAACAACAGCACAATCTACCGACTAGTCGATCCACGAATCTGTGTCAATAGTATTTTCACAGATTGCTTAGGATCTCGATTGACACCGCATCATTACTGTGGTAGATTCTACTTATTCCGCAGGCCGCCTATTCCGCAGGCCGCCTATTCCGCAGGCTGCCTGAACCACTTTGGTAACACTGGAGGCAGCAAATGGGAAGAAGAATACACGTCGGACGCCGTGGAATGGGTCTCGTTGGAATCGGCATTGTTATCGCCAGCATTACGGCTACGGCGATCGCTGATGGTGGGGGCCCTAATCCAGGAGCGAAGCTCTGGGACTGCCAGTTCACTGCTTGTACTGCGGCTGGGAAT
>JAJDDL010000294.1 GCA_029260335.1 Phycisphaerales bacterium
TGGCCGTCATCTGCGTCTGTGCCATCATCCGTTTCAGTGTCCGCGGCTTGCTGGTATGCGATGGCGAACTTGCCATGCCCCTGGTAGATCGCGACCGCTGAGTCCTGATCGTCGAAGACAAACGCCGACTCGTTCTGGGAGTAGTAAGTCGTGGACTGGGTGTTGATCTGGGTCTGCACAACCTGCACGTACGCCGCGAACAGGGCCAGTGCGGTGAGCGCAGCCGAGCCAATAGCAAAGCCCTTGCCGGTCGCCGCGGTGGTGTTGCCCAAGCTGTCGAGCATGTCGGTGCGCTCGCGGACGTGCGGCGGCTGGCCGGTCATCTCGGCGTTGCCGCCCGCGTTGTCGGCGATCGGCCCGTACGCGTCGGTCGCGAGGGTGATGCCCAATGTCGAGAGCATGCCGACGGCGGCGATGCCCACGCCGTAGAGCCCCATCAGGAAGCTCTCATTGCCGCCGGCGAACGTGAACGCGGCGATGATCGCGACGACGATGGTCAGCAAGCTCGCCCAAGTGGACTTCATGCCCTCGGCGATGCCGGAGATGATGACCGTGGCCGGGCCCGTCAGCGCTTGCTCTGCAATCCGCTTCGTGGGCTTGTGCTCGTAACTGGTGTAATGCTCGGTCGCATGCGCGATGACAAGGCCCGAGACCAGACCCGCGATGATCGAGCCGCCAAGCCCCCAGGGGGTCGTGATGCCGTCGAGTGCTCCGGCTTCGCTCGGGTTGATCAGGGTGTAGAGCAAGCCGAACGAACCGAGGATAATCAACGCACTGGCGACATATACGCCAAAGTGCAGACCCTTGAGCAGTTGAGCGAATGAAGCGCCCTCTTTGGCCTTGACGGCGAAGACGCCGATGACCGACGCGAAGATGCCAAAGCCCGCCAGCGCCAAGGGCGTGGATGCGAGTTGGACTCCCAAGTTTGCATCGCCGCCGGGGATGCTCATGGCGGCTGCCGCACCCAGAGCCATAGTCGCGAGGATGGAGCCGTAGTAGCTCTCGTACAGGTCGGCGCCCATGCCGGCGACATCGCCCACATTGTCACCCACGTTGTCTGCGATGGTCGCGGGGTTGCGCGCGTCGTCCTCGGGAATACCTGCTTCGACCTTGCCGACCAGGTCGGCCCCGACGTCTGCGGCCTTGGTGTAGATGCCGCCACCGACGCGGGCGAACAACGCCTGCGTGCTGGCACCCATGCCGAAGCTGAGCATGATCGTGGTGATCTCGGCTATGCCGCCGGTAATTCCGAGCTGCTCGCCAAAGACATTGAAGATGAAGAACCAGATGGAAACGTCGAGCAGCGCGAAGCCGACGACGTTCAGGCCCATGACCGCTCCGGAACGGAACGCAACGGTCAGGCCTTCATTGAGCGACTCCTTGGCAGCCGCGGCGGTGCGAGCACTCGCGTTGGTGGCCATCTTCATGCCCCGCCAGCCACACAGGCCCGACAAGAGGCCGGCGATGGGTACGCCGATGAGGCTCGCAACTGGCTGGAGTTTGAGCATCCAGAGCAAAGCGAGGAAGGCGATGAGAATGACGAAGACAACCGCGACGACCTTGTACTGGCGAACCAGATAGGCCATCGCACCATCGCGGACCGCCTGGGCGATCCGTATCATCTCGTCATCGCCCTCGGACTGCTTCATCACGCTGGCCTGGAAGACCTGGGCCATGATGAGTGCGAGCAGGCCGCCCGCGGGGGCCAGAAAGTATGGCCAAGGGATTTGATCCATTGCGCCGAGCGTCAAGCCAACCATGAGAGATAGCTCCCTAAATGCCCGTTTCCGAGCGTCTACGACATGAATGTTCGGGCAACGGTCGCCCCCGAGTTCAGAAGGGGCAAAGCATAGCCCCCTCTGCTGCGTTGTTGCGAATCGACCGGAATCTATCCGGTTCTACAAGAATGGGGGTTTGGAGCTTGCCTGTCGGTGGGCGGGCACGACCCGAAGCCGGGCGATCGCTGGCCTCCAGGGAGTCCAAATGCGTGAAACAAAGAGCCCAGGGTCCTTGAAAGGTCCCTGGGCTCGGGTGTGGCTTGGTTGCCGAAGAGTCTGGATCGCCTGAGCGACCGGCCTACTCCTCCTTGAAGCGGCGGGTCTGGCTCTTGCGCATCGCCCGGCGTTTTCGCTCAGACGGCTTTTCGTAGTATTCTTTCCGCTTGATGTCCTTCGTGAGGCCCTCTTTCTCGCAGAGCTTCTTGAAGCGACGCATCATCTGTTCGACGCTCTCGCCGCTGCGTGACTTGATCCTGATTGCCATGCGTTTCCTCGCTCTGGGGCCTGAAAGGGGTCAAACGGAATGATCCGGCCCGGTGGGGCGGGGGCGGGAAGTAAAGCAGGGGAAGGTTCGGGGGTCAAGGGAGGGATGTGGGACTAGTTTCTGGGCCCGGAACGCACTTCGGGTCGCCCAACTCCAAGCCAGGTGTCCGGTCCTATGCCGAGCCTACGAATCTCTCGTGCTCCTGATCGACGCATACAACCTGCTCCACGTCACAGACGTGCTCCCCACCGAGCACGCCGATATCGATGTGCCGGGCCTGGTAAGCCTGCTCCAAGCCACGCGATACGCCGGCACCCCCACCACCATAGTTTGCGATGGCGTCCGACCGGGGGTCGGCCACGGCGGCCCGAGCGCAACAGTCATCGGCGACGCCAAAGTGCTCTACGCAGGCGGCGGGCGAGAGGCCGATGACGAGATCGAGCGATTGCTCGAGGTCACGAGCCACGCGAGCCGGCTCTTGGTTGTGAGTTCGGACAAGCGGATCCAGCGTGCGGCTAAGCGTCGCAAGGCCGGTTGGACACGAAGCGAGACGTTTCTGGAAGAGATCGCGCGGGATCTGGATCGCAAGCGTGCCGAGCCCTTGCCCAAGTGGGTGCATGAGATCCCGTTGGGTGCCGAGCAAGTCTCGGCGTGGATGGCCGAGTTTGGGTTGCCCGAGGATTGGGGACCGCGGGTGACAGAAGCCGAGGCAGCGGTCGAAGAAGCGGCGGAACACACCAAGCTGGACCATGGCAAGCCTTCGAAGGGCCGAAGCAAGGAGGCGAACAAGCCGCCAACGCCTGTTTTCGAGCTCGACGATCGGACGCGCCGGCTCATCGAAGAGCACGCGATCGATCCGGATCATCTGGATATGAGCCAGTGGCTTTGAGGAACTCGCTCGGCTGGTGAGCGAATGGCGATGGGGACCAACGCATGATGAAGTATTTGCTCATCGTTCTCTGCTCGCTCGCCACAGTTGCATGTGATCGAGAGGACCCCCCTGCGAAGCCCCCGCAAGCCACGCAATCGCAGCAATCCGCGCAAAGCCAGCAAGCCACGCCAACCCAACAACCCGCCCAAGGCCAGCAAGCTGCGGCCGATGGCCCGCCTGTCGATCCACCCGAGGGGCCCATCTTCGAAGCGTTAGTGGAGATTGCACCCACGCTCCCAGACGGCGAGGAACGAATCGGTTCTGGGATCTATATCGGCAACGGCCGGTTCCTGAGCATCTGGCGCGTGGTCGACGGAGCGTCGGCCGTGCGTGCCACGATCGCGTGCTGCGATCCCTTGGATCTCGATGGCGTACTCATCGAGGACGGCGAGCTTGGAATCGTCGTTATGCAGGGCGTTGTGGAAGACGAGCGCGAGCAAATCGAGATTCGGCGAGAACTGCCCAAGCTAGGCGAGGTTCTCACCGTGATGACGCCCGCACCTATCACCTTTGAGGGGCATGGCGTCTCGATGAGCATGCCGGCCGCGGTATTGAGCGTTATGGAGCATATCGGCACGGGCCCCATGATCCGCTTGGATACCGAGAGCGAGTTCATTCGTTATGGCAGCCCGGTCGTCGACGCTGAGGGGCGTCTCGTGGGCCTGGTCACCGAAGGCCTGAGCAATGGCAAGACAGGCGTGAAACCAGTGGGCGATCTCGTTCAGCTCATCCCAGACAAGTTCGTGGGGTTCGATGAGTATCGCAAGGGTCAGCAGGAAGTCGCCCGGGCTCGCTCCCATCGGCAGTTCCGGCGGGCACAAGAGCTGCGTGTCGCGGGAGATCTCGCCGGGGCTGCACGCCAAGCCGAGGCATCGCTGGAATCTGAGCCGAAGAACTGGCTTGCGATGTATGAACTGGGAGTCTGCCAAGACTTGATGGGCTATGGAGCTCAGGCACTGGAGACACTCACCAAGAGCATCGCGATCGAACCGGGGTATGACGAGTCACAGTACAGCCTGG
>JAJDDL010000295.1 GCA_029260335.1 Phycisphaerales bacterium
CTCGGCGGCGGCCGGGTTCGTCGCCTCCAGCGCATTGGCCCGGTCCAACAGCGCCTGGGCGTTGTTTCGAGCCGCCTGCAGCGGGTCTTGGGTCGGTGAGTTGAACATCTCCCCTCGGGCATCGGCCATGTTGCGTCTGTACGCGTTGAGGTCCTGACGCCCGTCTCCGGTCGGTCGCGAGACGCTGGCAACCGCGCTGCCCTGGCGCTGCGCTCGATCCAGATGCTGCTCGATCTCATCGATCCTGACGCGCACCGATTCTTCGTGCACCTCGACCACAGTGATGGACTTGCCAGAGAGCTTTGCCGTCTGGCCCTCGGTGATCCATGCCTTCTCGTCGTTGGCCTTGAGCATCGCGGCCCGATGGCCCGTGGAGATCACCGCGCCCACGAACTCGATCTGCGTGGTGAGCGGCCCATCTTTTCCCTTGGGCGGGGTCGAAATATCAAGCACCTTGATCTTCGGCGCGTTCGGCAGGCCCCGCAAGCCCTCGACGATCCCAGCTACCTGGACCGGCGCCATCAGGCCGGGCTGGACCGCCGGAGCCTGACCCTCGACAACCTCCGGCACGGGCATGGGCGGTATCGCGTTATCCGGCTGCGCGAGGCCCGGAATGCCCGCGACGGCGACCAGGGCCGAGACCCCGACCAGACCCATCGTCGCGCACTGGGCGACCACCGTCCAAGTTTTTGCACTGGATGAAGACATGGGATCCTCCCGTGAACCCTTACCGGCCATTTCCCCGGCCGCCCGCAAACTCGCCCCTGGAGCCTTGCTCGGCGAGATCGACCGGCTCGAATGAAAGAAATATGTTTCCCCGCCCCGTCCGTCTTGCTCGGGTCGATCCGACCTGCACCAACCCCTCATACGCCGAGACCAGCCGCTCGGGTTGGTTGCCCGTCCTGGGTGTGCGCAAGTCGACCCGCACCCCCCAGATCGAGGGCACCACCGTAAACAGTTCTGTGACCGCCAGCCGCTGATCGGCGGAAAACTCCAGGTTGGTCGAGATCCGGCCGAGGTCGGCCCGCGTCAGCTCGTGGTCGGCCCTGGCACGCATCAGCTCGTCGGTGAGCCGATCGGCCAGATCGACATCGTTCGTCGCGGCCCTGGCAGCCGCGCGAATCACCGAGACCTCGGCCGCCTGTGCATCGATCGCCATCGGCCCGTCGGTCCTGGTCAGGCTCTTGTACCGATCGGGTTCGAGTTCTTGCAGATTGAAGAGCAGGGCCTCGGCCTTGTCGCGCAGCTTCGCGTCGAGCTTGTTGGGAAGCGCGAGCGCCCGACCTTGGGCGTCATTGAAATGCACCGAGACGATCGAGCCGTCGGCCAGTTCGAGATCAAACAGGTGCGGATCCTCTTCAATGAGATCCGCCATCGACACGTTCTGGAGCATTAACAGATACGCCTCGACAGCCTCCGCCAGGCCCTTTTTGCCGTGGTGCTCCTGATATCCATCGAGCTGCCGGCCGACCGCAAGCGTGACCGCCGCCTGGCGTTCGAGCATGACCGCGCTCAGAATTCCGACAATGACCATCACGATCATGGTGATCGCCAAGGCATAGCCTCGCCGCGCTGCGCCGGAGCCTTGCCGAGATTGATAGATTGCACTGATCATGGGCTAGTTCCCGCTCTCGGAGGCACCGCCGGAAGTCGCCGATCCTCCACCCTCGGCTCCGCCTGTTGTCGCACCGGCTGCGCCGCCCGATGCGCCGTCTGCTGCTGCGCCATCGGCTGCTGCGCCACCGAGTGCGTCCTCGTCCTCAAAGGCGGTCGTTTCCGCGGCTGTCGTCCAGCCGATTTCGAACACCCAGTTCGCGTACAGCCCCGCCGTGGTCGCGACCTCGACTTCCAAGTAGGCCGGCAGGTCATTGGACCAGGTCGCCTGGTAGGTCGTGAGGCGATCGCCGCGGTAGAACGCTTTCCAGAGACACGATGTCAGCCCGCCGCATAGCCGGAGCGCGCTCAGTTCGCGATTGCTCTCATGATCGTTCCGGATGGGCGCGCCGCGCTCATCGACCGGCCTCCACCACAGTGCCCAGGCGCGGCCCTCGGGGCGCAGCTCCAGAACGCCCCGGATCGCCTCTCGGCCGCGTTCCAGCGCATGGACCTGCTCATTGGTGAGGCCCTCGGGGGTGTTGAACGACGCGAATCCATCGCGGAGCACGACCTCGAAGGTCTGTGCCGTGTGGCCTGCCTCTCGCGCGAACGCCAACTCCGAGGGGTCGGGCCTCAGGATCATCCGGGGACGGATCGCCTCGCCATCTTCGGTCTCATCGAACTCCATCAGGGTCTCAAGGTCCTGATCGAGCGACTCGCCGCCGACATTGTTGCTGGGGCGCTCGGCGTCGGACATCACGAGCGTGCCGAGCGAATCTTGGAGCAGCCCGTGGAGCGTTGCGAGCTCGCGCATCTGCGTCGAGCGGGCTTCCAGGGTCGCGTCCCCACGGTTCATCATGTTGATGACCGCGAACGCGCCCACGCCCACGAGCGACGCCATCGAGATCGCGAGCATCAGCTCAAGCATGGTGAATGCGCGCCTCATCGGCTGCCTCCAAGCATCTCTTGGATCGCCTGCTCACGTCTGGCCTGATCGTCGAACATCTTGAACCCAGAGTCCGGGTTGCGATTGAAGTAGTGCGGGTCATACAGCCGCACGAGCACCGCGTTGGGCACGTTGGCACTGAACCGGGTCGTGCCGCCTGATTCCTCGCTCAACCAGACGCGGAGCGTGATCTGCTCGAGCCGATCGATCGAGACCGGCGACTCATTGCGACGGGCCGCCAGCGATCGCACGACGTGCTCTTTGGGGTTCAGCGCCACAGGCGCTATCTGGAGGTCATATCGAAACTGGTCTTGCGCGTAAGGAATCGTTTCCGAAGGACCCGGCAGGTCGTTCGGATTGTCCAGCTGAATTAGCACCAACCGATGCGCCAGTTCGCGGGCACCAAGCCTGCGCTGCTCGCGCACCTGGGTGCCGTACAAGAAGCTCATCGTCGTGGTTGCGCTCGCGGCTACCAGTCCCAGCGCCGCGATCGCCAGGACGACTTCCAGCAGCGTCATGCCGCGCTGTCGGGCGGTGCTTGGGCTCTTGATAGGCGTGTGCTGGAGCATGGCGGGTTTCAACTGGTCGTGAATCTCTGGATCGCGTGTGTCCAACGGTTCGGATCATTGAAGAGCTTTTGGCCGCTATCTGGGTTGCGATTCAGGTAGTGCGGATCGATGAGTCGCACAATCTGAGCGTGGGGGACGCTTGTGTCGAACCTGTTTGCCCCGCCGGACTCTTCGCTCAGCCATACCCGGATCGTGATTTGCTCGAGCCGATCGATCGAGACCGGCGACTCACTCCGTCGTCTGGCCATCGCTCGCATGACATGCCTCTGGGGATGGAGCGCCACGGGGGCAACGTGGAGGTCGTACCTGTACAGATCCTGCGCGTATGGGATCTTCTCGGATGCGCCAGGCAGATCGCTCGGATCGTCCAGCCGGATCAGCACGAGCCTGTGCGCCAACTCACGAGCCCCAAGCCTGCGTTGCTCGCGGACCTGGGAGCCGTAGAGGAAGCTCAGGGTCGTCGTTGCACTCGCGGCGACGAGTCCCAATGCCGCGATCGCGAGCACCACTTCCAGGAGCGTCATGCCCCGCCTTCGACCGCTATCGAGTTGTGTGCGGGGGAGTGCCATGTCTCAGTTGGACTTCGACAGATTCCAATAATCGATGTCGTCCTCGGTGCCGACGGTCTTGTCCTTGCCGCCGGAGATGAGCGTGAACTCCTTGCCCGCGATGCCTGCGGGGTTGTAGAAGTACGCGGTGTCCCATCCGTCGACCAGGGCGTTGTCGTCGATGATCTTGGCATCGATGAGAACTTGGAGCGACGCCGGGTTCGTTCTCGAGTTTTCGATGTTGTAGCTCTTGATGCCCTGGCCGAGCGTTCGCATCGAGGACTCGGTCGCCTTCTGAGCGGCTTTGTCGACATTGCCGAACATGTTCCACCCGACCACGCCCATGAGAATCCCGATAATCGCGATCACGAGCACCAGCTCGATCATGCTGAACGCCCGTGCGCAAGTGTTTCTGGTCCGCATACAACAACCTCCTCGCCCCGCCTTGGGACGCGCCGTGACTTCCAAATTGCCCAGTTTCGCCGGGCTCTCAGGCAATCGTATCCGCCACGAGCCACTCACCAAGACCAACGGGCGTGTGGCTCGCTCATTGCCGCATCATCCCAGGATCATCGGGAGTTCCAGGGTATCGGATCCATTCCAGGCATAATCCCTCGGGCGGCAGGGTGGGCCCGGCTTGCCGGCGATCGCCGCTCAGGAGGATCTCGGGCATCTGCTCGGGCTCGATCTTGCCCCGTCCCACCTCGTGGAGCGTGCCGCCAATGATCCGGACCATGTTGTAGAGAAAGCCGTCGCCAGAGACTTCCAGGCGAATCCGCCGCCCGTCGGTCTCCTCGCCGCCCTGTTCATGTCCCCGGGCCTCGGTGCCGCCTCGGAGGACCTCTTGCACGTCGCACGCGTGGATCGTCCGCACGGTCGTCTGGCGTCCGTGATTCAGTGCCGCGAACGCCGCGAAGTCGTGCTTGCCCACGAGCATCGCCGCCGCTCGTGCCATCCGCTCGACATCGAGTTCATGCCAGGTGTGAAACACCATCCGCCGATCCCACAGCGGCCGCGTATCTCCGACGTGATAGGTATATGAGTAGCCCTTGGACTCACAACTCGCGATCGGGTTGAAACTATCGTCGACGATCTCGACCGAGCGAACCAGCACGTCGTCGGGCAGCCGGCTATTCACCGCTCTGCGCATGGTGTCGCA
>JAJDDL010000296.1 GCA_029260335.1 Phycisphaerales bacterium
GAGTGCCTGGAAGTGGTTGATCGCGCCCGGATCGCTCGCGTCGTCGTACACACCCCGCACGACCTTCGAGCCGTGGGTGAGGGCGCGGAACTGGCTGAATCCGCTCCACACCGTGAACAAAACGCCAACGGCTAGCACGACGTAGAGCACGATGTTGTGCCAGATAACGCCGTTGACCGCGTCCAGAAATTCCATAAGTTGCGTCATGATGCGTAAATCTCCGCTTGTGCGCCCGATCGAAGTTCCAGACCCTGGCGGTATACCCACACCCGGGCGGGCGGTTAGCGTATCGCAAAGCCCGGCGTCGTGCCACGTAGGGGGGAAATGCTGTCGTGTTTGGGATTTGGTCCAACGCCGAGATCGCCCAGTCCGTCGCCCGGGCACTCCAGGGTCACGCCGGGGCCCTGGACGCCGAGCACGCCGTCCGCGGGCTCGATGGGCTCAAGGAAGTTCAGCTGCACCCGGTGGTCGCTGCGGGCTTAGCCGAGACCGGCATCGGCGTCTGGCGTGAGTGGCCCTTCCCCACCCCGCACGCTCGCCCGGGATCGCCCGCCCACCCGATGCCTCGCGACCGCGAACGCTGTGATCTGCTGCTCTCCCCGGCTGGGGTTGGCCCGCCGGCAGATCCCATTGCCTTGCAGGCACAACGCAATGAGGCCGCCTCGAGCCTCTTTGCGAGCCAGGCCTTAGCCGACTTCGATGAATCAGACGCACCGGACCCCGAGGACCTGTTCTGGCTTGAGATCAAGTCTGTCGGCCAGTTCGTGATCGTCGAGGGAGCCCAGCGGCCGAACGGCCAGTATTCGTCCGAGCTCGTGGAAGCCGGGCGCGATCTGCAGAAGCTCGAAAGCGATCCCGGCATCACCCTCGGCGGGCTCGTTCTCATCCACTTCACCGCCGACAAGCAGACCGCCGAGCACGACCACGCGATGGTCCTCAACCGATGGCTCGATCGCGGCTGGCCAGTGCGAACTCCTGAAGTCGAGGGCTTTGCAATCACCGATCGGATCGGCAACACCTGGTGCAGCGTGGTGCTGACGCCTATTCGCTAACGGTCGGCTCGGAGTCAACGAGCCCGAGCACCTGCTCCAGCGCATCCGCCGCCGATTGCCCTGCGCTGCGGCCCTCAAACGGCTCGCAAACCGCCGCCAACGCTCGCTGCTGCTTGGCGTAGAGCGCCTCGTCGCGAAGCATGGCCTCGGCGGCATCCACGATGGCCGTCGAATCACCAAAGTGCGGCACGAACTCGGGCACAATCTCTCGCCCGGCGATCAGATTGGGGAGCGTCAGGAACTCCGCCTCGATCAACCAACGCCCAAGGAGCGAGTACATGATCGGATTGGCGCGATAGAAGATGACCATCGGGCGTTGCAATCGCGCGACCTGGAGCGTGACCGTGCCGCTGGCGACTAGGCAGACCTGGCTCCAGTGGATAGCGGCGTCGGTCTTGTCGGCCACGATGGTCAATCCCTCGGGCAGCCCCTTGCCGGTCGAGGCATAGTCGGTGAGCCACTCGGCCGCTCGCTCATCCACGGCTGCCATGATTGCAACCAGGCCCTCGTGCTTGCTCTTCAGCCGCTCGAAGGCCTCGATCAACAACGGCGTGTTGTGCTTCAACTCCCCCGGACGCGAGCCGGGCAAGAGACACACGCGTGTCGGGCCCTGTGGGAAATGCGAAGCAACCTCGCCCAACGCGTCTAAATCGCGATGCGTGTCAAACAACGGATGCCCAATGAACTTCGCCGGCACATCGCGCTTGGTGAACCACGCTTGCTCAAACGGCAGCAGGCAGAGCACAAGACTCGTATCGCGCCTGAGTTTGCGAATCCGCCAGCTGCCCCACGCCCAGAGCTGCGGCGCGACCAGGTGCACGACTGTCGTCCCTTGCGCTTTGAGCGCCTTGCAAATCGGGAAGTTCGCCGCCGGGGAATCGACCGGCACATGGATCGCGGGCCGGTGTTCCAGGGCCCATGCCTCGATCCGCTTGTTCATTTTCTTGTGCTCACGGATCTTCTTGAGCCCCGGCAAGCCGATCAGCGCATCGTCTCCGGTCGATTCGATGATCGTTGCGCCGGCGTCTCGCATGCGCGGCCCGCCCCAGGCGTTGATCTCCAGATCCGGATGCCGTCGGCGAAGCTCGGCGATCACGGCGCTGGCGTGCAGATCGCCGCTGGGCTCGAATGCCGTGAAGAGCACTCCCGTTCGTTTCTCGTTCTCGCGTCCTTGCACGGGCGAGTCAAGCCACACGAAAGGCGGTTGTCAACGCATGAACGCGGAGGCCCAACTAAAAGCCCGCCGAACCGATCCAGGTGGAGGCTCTTTGGTCAAGCGCCGAGGCGATGGCCAGCATGGACTCCAGGCTCGGCAGGTGGGCCGCCCGCTCGATCGAGCTCAACTGGCTCACGCTCACGCCCGAGGCCTCCGAGAGGTCCTTCAAGGTCCACGACCGCTCGGTGCGGGCCATGCGTATGAGCCGGCCCAGTTCCATCCGCAGGCGATCCTGAGGGCGGGCGCCGAGCCCGAATCGCTCGGCGGCCTGCCGGAGTGTCGCCCGCAACTCTTCAATGGAAAATGGCTTGGCGAGGTAGTCGAACGTGTCTTGCTTGAACGTCTGCCGCATAGAATCGAGCGATGGATATCCGGTAATCACAACGACGACGAGCTTTTCCCACCGCTCGCGTACCTGAATAAGAACATCCTCGCCGCCAACCCGGCCCATCTTCATATCCAGGAGCAGGATGTCGGGCAGGTCCTCATCCAGCCGGGCGTAGAGCTGCTCGGGCTTGGAGAACACCGCCACGTCGTGGCCTTCGTTGGCGAGGGTCGTCTCGATGTACTCTAGAAAATCGGCGTCATCGTCCAAGACCACGATCCGCAGTGCCGGCGGCATCGCCCCGGGGCTTGGGTTCTGGCTGCCCTTCTCTGGTTGTGCGTCGGACTGAGTCAAAGCCGAGGTTCCTTGCTTGGAGTGGACGCTGTTGCCGGAGGACTATTCGAGTCGCTCAAACCGATGGGCTGGGCGATCCGAGGCATCCGCACCTCGAAGATAGCCCCAACTCCATCCGGATGGTTGCGAGCGAGCAAAACCCCGCCATGCTCGCGGATGATTCCCTCGGCGACCGCCAGCCCGAGCCCCGTGCCGTGGGACTCCAAGCGTGTACTCACGAATGGGTCAAAGAGGGTGGGCAAGACCTCGGGGTCGATCCCAGGGCCGTTGTCTGAGATGCTCACCGAGACCCATGTCTCGTCTTCACGCACCTGTTCCTGGGCCGTGATCAGGATGTCGCCTGCCTTGTCCGGTTCGTCCTGGCCCGCGATCGCGTCCACCGCGTTGCGCACGAGATTGACGAGCACCTGGACCATCCGATCGGCATCGCATTCCAGAGTCAGCTCCGCGGGGACTTCCTGGGCGATTCGAATGTTGCGCGCATCGCGATCCAAACGTACGAGCGTAATGGCCTCTTGGACTAACTCGAGGATGCTCGCAGATTCGGTCGAGGGTGGGCGCACGCGAGCGAAATCGAGCAGGCCTTCGCTCAAGCCTTCGAGTCTGAGCACGACGCGTCGGAGCAAGGCCGCCTGATCCGCCGGGAGGCCTTCCGATGGAGCCTCGGCAAGACGCTCTGCCAGCCCCTTGAGCACCGTGAGGGGCGTATTCATCTCGTGCGCCAGTCCGGCGGACATGATCGCCAGGCTCCGTAACCGATCGGCGTCCTGCAGATTTTCTCGTGCCCGCTCGATCAGCTGGTTCTTACGAGCGAGATCCGCGGCGACGAACTCCAAACGCTCCAGAGTCTGCGCAAGCTCCTGCTCGTGACGCCGGAGCTTGCCAATCGTCGTGTTGCGCGATCGCATAATCTCGCCGAGCTCATCGGCAGGGATGGCCGACTCTGGGATCAGCTCATCGCGTCCGTTGCCATCTTGTACCGCGCGGTCTGCACGCAGGATCCTTCGAATCGGCGCGTACACATGCCTCGGCAGTACGAGCACTTCAAGCGAGAGCGCAACGAGCGCATACACCGCCAGCAACGCGATCACGAGCACCGCAAACAACCGCCCCACCGCTTGCCGCGCCTCGGGGCTTCGAACAGTCGCCTGATACAGAATGCCATCGCGAGAGACCGCGACGACAGTCCCCTCGTTGTTGTGCGCAAGCAATGTGTCCTCGGGAGCATTGGCGTACACCCGCTGAAGCTCAGCAGCGGTCAAGCCCAGCGTCTGGGCATCCCCTTGTTCGACCCTGGTTTCCGGGCTCGTGAGCGACAGGACCGCCGCCGGTTGGTCCGACGTCCCGGTGCCAGCGAGGGCCTGGTGGGCAATATCCAGTTCGGCCCGGAGCACGATCTCCCGCACCGTTGATCGCAGTCCAATGACCAATACAACGGCCAGGGACAAACTGAATATCGTGTGGAGGAATATGAGCTTCTTGCGTACCCGCATGCCCGCAAGCAGGCCTCGGCTGCGATCCGAGGCGATTCCGCCGGGCGCTGAGCCATCACCGGCACTCGGTGCCTCGTCGGCAAGTTCCGGCTCTGTGCTGCGGGCAGACACGAGGACTCTAGACTCACCCAATGAACCCCACACCCCCGACCCCCGATCAAGCTATCTCTTCGACTACAAGCGGCAGAACACGGGCCATGGAGCAGATCGCTGACCTCGCCGCGCAGTTCCCGGACCTGCACGCGGTTGATGCCGACGAATCGGGGCTGGACCGACGCGAGGCCGCTCTGGCTCACGCGATCCGCGATCAGACGATTCGCCGATGGCTCACCCTCCGGCACCTGCTCCAGGGCTACCTTCGCCAGCCGTTTGATGAACTGGAAGCGGAGGTCGCCGCGGGCCTGCTCGCGGGCGCGACTCAGATCTTCCTGATGGATCGGATTCCCGCCCGAGCCGCGATCAATGAGAGCGTCGAGTGGGTGAAGTCGCTCCGCGGCAAGGGAGCCGGGGGCTTGGTCAACGCGGTGCTCCGGAGAATGGCCGAGTTGGCAAGTGGCCAGGAACCGGAATACGCCCGCGCGAGCGACATCCTGGAGCCGCCGCGCAACGTGGTCTTGCTCGATGATGGTCGGGCTCGGCGGCTGAACGCCGACGCGTTCGGCCCGCACCTCTGGTCGCGACTGTCCCAGCAATACAGCGTGCCGATCGGGGTCATCGAACGACGTCGGCGCACGCTCGATGACAAAGCAGCCAAGACCCAAGTGGCGCACATGTGCGTCCGCCCGCCGATCGTCCTGAACGTCGAGCACGCCCGTGAGCCATTGCTCGCGAAGACCGTGGGCCCGCACGACCAAGAGGGGCATGCGGTGTTTGAGGCGGGCGGAGCCGCGCTAATCAAGCTCATGGAGCAGCGGAGCGATGTGTGGGTGCAAGACGCGGCCTCGGGCGAACCCGTGCGTCTTGCCAAGGACCTCCGGCCTGCGCGCGTCCTGGATCTGTGTGCGGGAATGGGGACCAAATCGCGGCAGATGGCCATGACCTGGCCCGAGAGTCAGATCATCGCGACCGACAAGGATCCAAGGCGCTTCAGTGAGTTACGCCGGGTGAGTTCGCTCCACGAGAACCTCTCGACGGTGGGATTCCATCAGGTCGAGGGCCCGTTCGATCTGGTCTTGCTCGACGTGCCGTGCACAAACACGGGGGTCCTCGCTCGACGTCCCGAGGCGCGATATCGGTTCACCGATGAGGGCCTGGCAGAACTCGTCGAGCTGCAACGCGACATTCTCCGACGCGGCTGGTCCCTGGTCGCCCCCGGCGGGCACCTGCTCTATGCGACCTGCAGCGCCGAGCCCGAGGAGGGCGAGGAGCAGGCACTCTGGGCGATCTCGGCCCTTGGGGGAGAGCTGCTGAGCGTGCAACGGCGATCGCCATCGGGCGTGCTCGGCGAATCGCCGGCCCGGTATAGCGATGGCTCGTATGCAGCTCTGATCCATCGGACGTGAATGGGCGACGTGAGCCTGTCGGCAGAGGCTCGGGGCCGCGCTACACTCCCAGCCCATCCGCCTGCTGCGGATTTCACGGGGGTCATGCATGAATCTTCTGGACATCCTCACACCTCAGAGCATCCGAGCCCCGCTCCGGACGGTCGACAAGAAGGGTGTGATTGATGAACTCGTCGATCTCCTGAGCGAGCAAGCGAGAGTGCCGGACGCTGAGGTCTTAAAAGACGCTGTCTGGGCCCGCGAGCAGACCCGGACCACGGGCATCGGCCAGGGCCTGGCGATTCCCCACGGCAAGGCCCCGGGGATGAAGGAACTGGCGATGGCGATCGGGAAGCCCGCCGAGCCGCTGGACTTTGAGTCGATCGATGGCGAGCCCGTGAAGCTCGTGGTGCTCCTGGCCAGCCCGCCGGATCGCACGAGCGATCACATCCACGCTTTGGCGCGGGTCAGCCGGCTGATCTCCATGGAAGCCTTCCGCAACGAGATTTACGAGGCCTCGACGAGCGAAGAGATTTACGAGTTGCTGGCGAGCCAGGAAAAGAACGGCTGAGCCTGGGTTTCCTGCTCGTCGTGAGTCGCCGTGGAAGAACCAACGCGTCATACCAAGCCGGTTCTGTCGAACGAGGCGAGTGCGCCGCTCGCTCAGATCGAAGCCGCGCTGGCACGTTCAATCGATGATCGCGTCTTTGAAGGAAGCCTGGGGCCGGCGATGCGTCATGCATTGCTCGGCGGCGGAAAACGCATCCGCCCGTTGCTCGCGTGGCACGCGTGTGTTGCCGTCGGCGGCGAGGGCGAGAGGGCTCTGCCCGCGTGCCTGGCGATCGAGATGGTCCACGCGTTCAGCCTCGTGCACGATGACCTGCCCGCGATGGACGACGACGATCTACGGCGAGGGAAACCGACGGTGCACATCGCCTTCGGAGAGGCGTGTGCGATCCTGGCCGGCGATGCTCTTTTGAACCTTGCTCAAGAAGTACTCTCCGACAATGAACTGGAACCAGTTCGTGCGATCGCTTGCTCCGGTGTGCTCAGTGCGGCCACACGATCCATGATCAACGGCCAGATGCTCGACATGCAAGGCGAGCCTCAAGGGCATCCAGAACCCTCGCTCGAAGAAGTCCGGCGATTGCATGAAGCCAAGACCGGGGCTCTTATCAGCGCCGCGTGCGAGATGGGCGGGATTTGCGGCGGGGCATCTGACCAAACCCGCGTGGACTTACGGACCTTTGGACTCACCCTGGGGCTGCTCTTCCAGGCGACCGACGATCTCATCGATGTCGAGCAATCATCCGAACACGCCGGCAAGCGAACTGGTAAGGACGAGCGTGCCGGCAAGCGAACGCTCGTGGGCATCCTGGGCATCGACCGAGCGAGGCAGGAAGTGGTTCGATTGGAAGCCGAATGCGACCGATTGCTGGGTTCCATCGAGGGACAGGCAGATGTTCTGCGAGAGTTTTCGGCGATGATCGCCCGACGGACCCGATAACGCTGGTTGGAAGCTCGTTGAGAGTTCCGTGAGAGATGGAGCGGGAGATTCCCAAGGTGTTGCGGGGCCTACGGCTCCTGATCAGGAATGGTTGTTGGCGGCTGCTGCCGCTGGGTTTAGTTCGAGTTCGTTCATAGAGTTCCACGCATGGCCATGCTCGAAGAAATTCGCTCTCCCGAGGATCTGAAAATGCTCCGGGTGGAGGATCTGCCGGAGGTCGCCGCCGAGATTCGGCGGGCAATAATCGAGCAGGTCTCTCAATCGGGCGGGCACCTCGCTCCGAACCTTGGCGTGGTCGAGCTGACCATCGCGCTGCACTACGTCTTCGACTTCGGACATGACCGGCTGCTCTTTGATGTCGGGCATCAGTGCTATCCCCACAAGCTGCTCACCGGACGCATGGATCTGTTGAGCAAGCTCCGGACGCGCGATGGCATGAGCGGCTTCCCGGCGCCGAGCGAATCAGACTACGACCTGTTCAGCGTTGGGCACGCGGGCACGGCGATCTCGACCGCCGTGGGCATGGCCCGAGCTGACACATTGACGGGCGAAGCGTTCGACACCAAGCACACGCCCGAAGGACGCCGGGTCGTCGCACTGATCGGTGACGCGTCGATCGCTAATGGCGTCGCGATGGAAGGGCTCAATAGCGCCGGGACATTGCGCAGGCAGATGCTGGTCATCCTCAACGACAACGGCATGAGCATCTCCAAGCCTCAGGGAGCGCTTGCGCAATACTTTGATCGCTTGCGCATGAGCCATATCTATGGCGATTTCAAGAAGGGCGCACGCAAGATCCTCCGGCATGTTCCCGGCGGTGGCTTGGTCGGAGAGGCGTATCACAAGTTTGGCGAGGCGACCAAGGCCGTGGTCGCCGAGAACTCGTGGTTTGAGCACTTTGGGCTCGTGACCGTCGGCCCGATCGACGGGCACAACATCCCATCGCTCATCGAGTTCCTGGGCGAAGCTCGCGACTTTGATCGGCCCATGGTCCTGCACGTCAAGACGGTAAAGGGCAAGGGCCTAGAGATCGCCGAGGCGGACGCGACCAAGTTCCACTCACCCGCCGCGTTCAGCTATGAACGCGAGGGCGTCGCGGCCGAGGGCAAAGACGCGAAATCCGCTTGCCGGGTTGAGGTCAAGAGCGGCGGGCGGAGTTTCACTTCGGCGTTTGGCGATGCCCTTGTCGACGTGATGGAACGCGATGACAAGGTCGTGACCTGCACCGCTGCGATGCCCGACGGTACCGGCGTGGTGAAGGCGCTCGAGCGGTTCCCCGATCGTGCCTGGGACGCGGGGATATGCGAGAGCCACGCGCTGGACATGATGGCCGGGCTCGCGCGCGGCGGGTTTAGGCCTTACTTTGCGGTCTACTCGACATTTTTCCAGCGTGCCTTTGATCAGGCATTCCAAGAAGCAGCACTCCAGGGCTTGGGTGTGCGTCTTTGCATGGATCGTGCCGGGCTTGTTGGCGGCGACGGCGCAGTGCACCAGGGCTTTTGTGATATCGCGTTGCTTCGGACGCTGCCCAACGCGGTTTCGATGGCCGCGATCGATGAGCCATCGCTTCGCGCGTCCATGGAGTTCATGCGAGGGCTCGATGATCGGGTCTCGGCGGTCCGCTATCCGCGCGACGATGTCGACCACCGCTTTGCAGAGGACTTGTGCCCGGCGTTCGAGATGGGCAAGGCTCGGTACCTGAGCGAATCGGTCGATCAGAATGAGATCGAAGTCGCCGTGTTGGGCTTCGGTCCCAGCGCGTTGACCGCCCTTGACGCGGCAAGTGAGTTGGAAGGCTGCAAGGTCGGCGTGTGGGACGGACGCTTTGCCAAGCCCGTAGATGATGCGTTGGTTGCAAGGCTTGTTTCGCGCAACATCCCGATCATCACGGTCGAGGAGCACGCGCCCGTAGGCGGGTTTGGGGATGCGGTGATCGAGTCGGTCAACCGCCAACGCAACTCAGATCAAGCCAGCGCAAGCCAAACCAGCACGGTCACAAAGCTCACGATGCCCGATGCATGGGTCCATCAAGATTCTCGCCAGCGTCAGTTGCACGAATCGGGGCTCGACGCCGAGGGAATCACTAAGGCGATTCGCGCCGCGTTGCAACTCGGCGACCAGTCGATCAAGCAGGCGAAGCAGTCGATCATCGGCAAGGACTGAACGCATGGGCCGCACGATCGCGCTGTTTGTCAACCGGAAGAAGCCCGATGCACTCGCGGCTGAGGACCATGTTGCACAACTGATTGAAGCGCACGGCACGCTCGCCTTCCGGGGCGATGTGCAGGAAGCCGATCGCTTGCGCGAGGCGAGCGATATCGACCTCGTCGTCTCTTTGGGCGGCGACGGCACCATCTTGTCACTCGTCGACGCCGCCTCGCCCCTGGGAATCCCCTTGCTTGGGGTGAATCTCGGCAAGCTCGGCTTCCTTGCAGAGTTTGATCTGCATTCCCTGGACGAACTCGCCGGGCATCTATTTGGCGATGGTGAGCTGATCATGCGAGAGCTCGATCGCCTGCGAGCGGAGGTGTTTGCCAAGGATGCGAGCTCGGCGAAGTTTTCGGGCGAAGCGTTGAACGACGTCGTTATGACCGCGGGCCCGCCCTATCGCATGATCTCCATTGGCTTGTGTGTCGATGGCGAGAGTGGCCCGGAAATCTCAGGCGACGGCATGATCGTCTCCACCCCCACCGGGAGCACGGCCTACACGCTTTCGGCGGGCGGTCCGATCCTGGCACCCAACCTTGGCGGCATGGTCATCACGCCGATCGCGGCTCACACACTGAGCTTTCGCCCGATCGTAGTGGACGCTTCGAGCACTGTTGAGATGCGATTGGATCGGGTCAACGCCGAGGAGGGCCACGGCACGACGCTGCTGCTCGATGGACGCCCGGACACACGCTTGGATGAGGGCGATCGTGTCGTGATCAAGCGAGGCGGCTCGGCCCAGTTCGTGACCAACCCGGCGCGAAGCTATTGGGCGACGCTCGTCGGCAAGTTGCGATGGGCGCAGGCACCGGTATTTCGTTCTGTCGATGGGGCATAAAATCCGCGTGTGGTAGGTTTAGGCCTCTGAGCCCATTTATTTTCGACCAAAGAGGATTCCTTCGATGGTGACGGCGATCGAAGCACAAACTGACGAGCAACCCGACAAACAACTCGAGACCTCCTCGTTGCAGTGCATGGAGATATGGGGCGGCAATGAGTCTGTCGATGATGCGATTTCGGTGCCGGGCATCGATGCGATCGTCCACTCTCGCCCCCACGCCGGGAGCGGCCAGGGCGGAGACATTTATTATGTCTCGGTCTGCGGCGCGGGCGAGATCAGCCGGTTCTTGCTCGCCGATGTCGCGGGTCACGGCGAGGCGGTCGCGGAACTAGCAACCAAGCTCCGCCGTCTTATGCGAAAGAACATCAATAGCGCGAACCCCTCGCGGCTGGCGGTGAGGCTGAATGACGAGTTCGGCGAGGTCTCCGAGGGCGGCAAGTTCGCGACGGCACTGGTCATGACCTATTTCCC
>JAJDDL010000297.1 GCA_029260335.1 Phycisphaerales bacterium
TCTGGGGAGTAGGCAGCCGCAAGGGTCCCCTGGTATTGCTCGCCGCCAAAGTCGGCGATGAGATCGCCGGTTTGCGTGTCGTACGCATTCCAACGCCGGCCGCCTCGACCATTGCTCATCATCACCGCGCGTCTGTTGGGGCTCATGAGCAGGCCACCGCTGACGAAATGAAAGCTGCCTGCAGGCACACCGGTGCGAGCATCCAGGGCCTCGCCTTTGTGATAGAGCACTTTGTCGTCGAGGGAGAAGCCGCCCAGTTTCGGCGGGCCGTCGAGCTCTCGTTCCCAAAGCACGCGACCCGAGCGGAGCGACAACATACGGATGACTTGTTTGTGCCCTAGCGATTCCTCTGGATCAAAGGCGATTCCCAATGCCAGAAGATCGCCTTGGTGAGAAAGAGCCACGCCGCGGACGATCGCGTTGCCTGGCAGAAGCTCGGCGATGGATAGTCCAGATTCCGGCTCGATGAGGCGCAAACAGCCTGGTTTGTCGAGAAAGTGCCCATCGAAGTTCGCGATCACGCCAAGCCGCGCATCGCTCGTGAGTTCCATCATCGTGCAGGAGGTCTCGGCGACGCGGGTGGAGTGAGGCCAGGACCAGTCCTTGAGATCGATCAGCTTTGGTCCGGTGGCCCTTGGATGGTTGACGTACCGCTGTGTTTCCCAGTCGACGACGCCGTAGCCGGCTCCATTGTCCAGGGGCGTGGCGAGGGGGGTTCCGTCACGCGGCTCAAGAAAGTGCACATTTCTGCCCTCTGTCACTCGCACGATGCCATTGGCGGTGCCGGTTGCATTGGGAGAGCCTTCGAATGAGCGAACCCACCCAAAGGCAAGCTCGCCGTTTGCGTTGATCCTCCAACATTCGACGATCCCGCCAACGGTTCGGAACACGAGCTGATCTTGCTTGGAGAACTCGCGGGAAGCGCGGGGCGTCTGATCGTCGATCGTGCGTTGACGCTCGAACTTTGGGAGAGAGGCCAGATGCATGCTGCCATCCGGCAATGGTCCGACGACAGCCCATCGCATCCCTGGGCTGAAGTCACCCAGGCCCGTGGAACCGCGCGGCTTGAGATGTTCATCCCTATCCCAGGTCGCGATCACCTCGCCGGTGAGCAAGTCGTAGGACACGTTCTGGATGCGCCCGTCGATCGCGGCGCGAGTGACGATGTTCGAGTCGCCGAAGACAATCGGCACCGAATCGGTCTGCACCTTTGGGCCAAGAGGCTGCAGCGTGGTGGCGTCGTAGAGCTGGGCCTTGAATCCATCGGCAGTGAGCACGAATCGATTGGGATCGGCTGTCCAGCGGAGGCGGCGGAACTTGATGTCCTCGGGGGCCTCAAGGGTGCGGAGGATCTCGAACGTCAGGCCATCGCGAATCTCTGCGCGGCGATTGTTGATCACGCTCCCAAGAGTTCGATCGACATTCCACTTGAATCGACCGTTGCTGCCAAGGTCGGTGACCCTGGTGTCGCACATCGCACGAGCGATCGCCCACCAGTGATTGCGGTCGGCCGGGTTGACCTGATCGAGCAAGGCCCGGGTCTCGCTGTACTTGCCGTCGCGTTTGGTCTGGCCGGCCGAGATGATCAGCGCCTCGAAGGCCTCAAGCCTGGCGACACGTTCGTTCTCGATCGCAGCGTCCCGGGCAATGTTGGCCTCGGTCTCTTTGGCGACGGCCTTGTTGCGAGCAAGTGTGGCGTCGGACCGCTCTTCGAGCGCCCACGCAAGGCCACTGCTGGTTCCGATGATGCCGAGAACGAGAACCGCGAGCACCACTGAGGCCGCCACGAACGGCCCGCGGTGACGCCGGATGAGCTTGGTGAGCTGGTATCGCGCCGTCGGCGGACTCGCGCTCACGGCCTCGCTTCGCAGATGCCTCTGGATATCGTCCGAGAGATGTCCCGCGCTGTCGTATCGACGCGAGCGATCCTGTTCCAGGGCCTTGGTCACGATCCAGTCGAGATCGCCCTGGAGCTTCTTTCTCAATGTTGCCGGATCGGCGAGGCGACGCTTGGCGATCTCGTCGATCGAGCTTGGCGTGCGTGGTGTTCTGGGCGTGCCCGATTTGCGCTTCGTGCGCGCCGGTGAGGACAGCGTGTGCACTCGCATCGACGGGCGTTCGGCGTCCTCCTCGCGGATGATCCGATGCATCTCCCCGTAGGCGACCGAACGCAATCGATCGGCGTCGTGCGGCGTCGTGCCGGTGAGCAGTTCATAGAGCAGCACGCCGAGGGAGTAGATATCGGTGCGGGCGTCGATATCGAGCCCTGACATCTCGGCTTGCTCGGGGCTCATGTACTGCGGCGTACCGATCACCTGGCCGTGCTCGGTGAAGAGCGTCTTTTCGGTGAGCCGGAAGCTGGTCGCCTTGGCGACGCCAAAATCGATGACCTTGGGCACGGGCTTGCCGTCGTAGAGCGTGACCAGGACATTGGAGGGCTTGATGTCGCGATGCACGACGCCCTTGTGATGCGCGTGCTGGATCGCGCCGCACACGTCCAGGAACAAGTCAAGCCGTGCCTCGGTCGAGAGACTGTGGGTGTCGCAGTACTCGGTGATGGGCACGCCCTTGACCAACTCCATCACGAAGTAGGGTCTGCCGGTGCTCGTCGCGCCGGCATCAAGCACCTTGGCGATGTTGGGATGATCCATCATCGCCAGCGCCTGGCGCTCGGCTTCGAAGCGGGCGATCACCTGGCGTGTGTCCATGCCGAGCTTGATGACCTTGATTGCCACGCGACGTTTGAGGGGTTCGGTCTGCTCGGCCATGTAGACCACGCCGAAGCCGCCCTCGCCGATGCGTTGGAGCAGGCGGTAGGGGCCGATCTGTGTGCCGGTGCTGGTATCGAGATTGTCGCCAACCCTTTCATGGGCAGCGCGGATGTTCTCTGCGAGGCTTTCAAACGGCAGGGGCGCTTCCTGGCCCTCGAGTAGTTGCAGGATCATGCTTCGGAGCTCGGCGTCCTCAGCGCACGCGTCGTCCAGCGCTTCTTCGCGTCGATCGAGCCCAAGCTCCCGGACCGCGAGGAATACACGCTTAGCTTCGATGTATCGAGCTGGAGCCGAGGATGAATCGCTCATGCGTTCCCCCGTACGCTGCTCGCGAGCCAGGCCCGCGCGCATTCCCAATCGGTGACGACCGTGCGGCGTGAGACACCGAGAACGTTGGCGATCTGCTCCTGGGTCATTCCGCCGAACAAGCGCATCTCGGCGACCCTTGCGCCGCGCTCGTCTGCCTTGGCTAGTTTCTCGAGCAGCTCATCGAGTTCGAGCACGCGTAGTTCCCGGGCCGAGTCCGCGAGGATGCTGATCTCGATATCGGCCTTGGCCGCACCGCCGCCGCGCTTGACGGCGTTCTTTCGCCGGGCGTGATCGACGAGCACTTGGCGCATCGCGGTCGCGGCGGTCGCCATGAAGTGGTCGCGTCCGTGCCAGGCCTCGTCGCGGCCGACGAGCTTGAGGTAGGCCTCGTGGACGAGGGCGGTGGGTTGGAGGGTGTGCCCGGCGTTGTCGCGCAGGTAGCTCCCGGCCAGAGCCTTGAGCTCTTGGTAGACCACGGGGAGGAGTTTCCCGATGGTCTCATCGTCACCCGATTTGGCGCGCTTGAGCAGTTCTCCCACCGTCGGTGCTCCATCCATCGTGATCGCTCCTTGATCGTACCAAATAAGCGCAGGCCTACGCGGCTATTCGCTCACCCCATCCACGCAAGGCGGTCAGTCCAAGTGCAGGCTCGCCATGGATTTCCTGGGATGGCGAGTTTTTTTCCCTTTTTGCTTCGCGCGCTCCGCCTCGGGTTCGTGGATGCCGGTGAGCCCCGGCGATCGAGTCCGGGCGAGGCAGCACGCAGTGGATCAACCACAAGGAGAGTCCCGATGAACCGTACAACTCAGATCAGCAGCGTTCTTTCCCTGGCCTTCAGCGCGGGTGCCGCGCAGGCACAGCTTTGTGTGCAAGACCAGACCGCATACGGCGTGGGTCAGGCGCCGAGCGACGTCGCCCTGGGCGATCTCAACGGCGACGGCAACGCCGACATGATCTCGGCCAACCGGCTCGAAGGGACCGTGAGCGTCCGGTTCGGCGACGGCTCGGGCGGGTTCGGCGACGAGCAGATCTTCGCGGGCGGGAACCGACCCGAGAGCGTCGCGCTGGGCGACCTGGACCGCGACGGAGATATCGATGCTGTCGTCGCCAATACCCAGGACGGCGCTCGCGATCGGGTCGCCATTCTGCTAAATGACGGTAACGGCGCGTTCGCCGCCCCCCAGACCTACCTCGTCGGCGACGGCACCGTGGATTGTGTTCTCGGGGATGTCGATGGAAATGGCAGGCTCGACATCGCGACGGCCGACTCGTTCAGCGATACCGTGAGTGTTCTATTCAACAACGGCGACGGATCGTTCTCAGGTCTTGTGCAGTTTGACGTCGGTACGGCGCCCCGCGGCGTGGCGCTCGGCGATATCGATGGCGACGGGGACAACGATCTCATGGTCGCAAACACGTTTGACAGTTCCGTCTTTGTGATGGAGAACGTGGGGGGTGTTGGAAACTTCGCGATGAGTTCCTTTATCGATATGGGAACGCGCCCGCAGCGCATCCAGATCGCCGATCTGAACGGTGATGGCTGGATGGATGCCGCGACGGCGAACGAGGTGAGCGGGGACATCACCGTGCTGCTCAACTCTGGCTTCGGTGAGTTCGGTCTGCACGGTCCCTTCCCAGCCGGGACGGCGTGCGAGGATCTCGCGATTGGCGACATGAATGGAGATGGCCAGCCAGACATCGTGACTGCCAACGCCGGCGGCGACGACGTGAGCGTG
>JAJDDL010000298.1 GCA_029260335.1 Phycisphaerales bacterium
GGGGCGCGAGCGCGAGCAGGGCAAGGGGCACGAGCAGGAGCAAGGGCCATTGGCTGCGCAGTCTGTGCAACAAGCCAGTCATGCCTTGCTCCTTCTTGAGAGGAGCGCGATCGCGCCGATGATCGCGAGCATGACGAGCGACAGAATCCAGCCGATGGCGCTGGCGTAGCCGAGGTCGCCTATCTCGAAGCCTTGTTGGTAAAGATAAGTGACGACGGTGAGGCCTCGGTTCTCGAGGCCGCCGCCTTGGAGCAGGACGTAGGGCAGCTCGAAGGCCTGAACGCTGCCGACGACGCTCAGGATGATGACTAATGCGAGCACCGGGCGGATGGCGGGGATGATGACGTGCCTCAGGCGCGAGAGCGGGCCTGCTCCATCGAGGGTCGCCGCGGCGATTCGCGCGGCATCCACATTGCCCATCGCCGCCCTCAGAATCAACGCGTTGAGGCCCACATAGAGCCACGCGCTGATGATGACCATGGTGGTGATGGGCGAGGACTCGAGCCAGGCAAAGTCGAGGTTGGTGCCGAGTGTCTCGTGCAGGACCCGGTTGACCATGCCCGTGCGTTTCTCAAACGTGACCGCGCCGAGCACGCCCGCGTACGCCAGGCCCACCATGTGGGGGAGCAGCAGCGCGAGTCGCACGAGGCCTTTGCCCCAAAGACCCGGGCGATCGAGCAGCAACGCGACGGCCAGGGCGAGCGGCACTTGGACGAGCACAGAAAGAAGCGTGAAGATCGCGGTGTTCGCCGCGGCTTTATGCAAGAGTGGGTCTGCGAGTGCGTCGGTGAAGTTCTGTGAGCCGACATTGGTTGAGACGCGCGTGCCGAAGGTGCGTTGGGTTGCGAGGCCGAGAGAGATCGCAAGGGGGTAAGCCGCGAAGAGAGTAACGATGAGGATCATCGGAAGCGCAAGAGGCAGCATCGATCGTGTGGAGGCTTTCACTTTGCCTCCGCTTTGCGCCAGGTGCTGAGGCGCGCCATGCGCGTCTGGAGTTTTGTTTGAGCTTGGTAGAGAAGCTCGAAAGCTCGTGTTGAGAGTAGCTGTTCCTCCTGCGTGCCTTGCCTGCGTTCGCGGACGAGCTTGGAGAGAACCTCGCTCACGAGATCCAGTGCTTCGGTATCGAAAACGGACATGTGTCTGGGTGGGATCTGGCTGGCGAGGTTGATGTAGTCACGTCCCTTCGCTTGGCCGCCAAAGTATGGATCCGGCACGTCGTAGATTGGATCGTCCCAAGTCTCGCTCATTGGGGTGATGATGCCGTTGCCCCGATAGAGCGAGCGGGCAGACTCCTTGGACAGGTAGAGTCTCTTGGCAAGCGCCCAGAGCGAGTCCTGGTCGGGATGCTCGCGCGCGATGCCGAGCATCGTGCCGCCCCAGACGCTTGTTCTTCTTGCGCCGGGCTCCCACGCGGGTAACGGCATCAGGCGGACCTTGCCCGAAAGCTGTGGCATCTTCTCCTTCCAGACCAGACACTGCCAATCGGGCACGAAGGCGCACACCGCACGTCCGGAGATGAGCTGACTTTGCCCGCCGGGGGAGTCCCAGCGAGCGTCGACGGCGATGGGGTTCTCGCCGACGAGCCACCCCGAGAGGCGTACCAAGGCGCGCACGTTGGCCTCCGCGGTCAGCATGGAATTGCCTTTGGCGTCGAACAACCCGCCGCCAGCTTGGAGCAGGATCAGTTCTAGCTGATCGCGATGGGTGAAGCCAAAGGTCAGGGGGTAGTGGTCGATCTCGCCGTCGCCGTCGACATCAACCATGACCTTGCGCATCTCGCGTTCAAAATCGTCCCAGGTCTCGATGCTCTCGATGTCCACGCCGAACTGTGCACAGATGTCGGTGCGATAGCTGAGCATGACGGGGTGGACGTCGTGTGGCAGGCCGAAGATCTTGTCCCCGACGCGCCAGGGGCCGAACGAGGCATTGTTGATGCGATCGAGCAGGCCCTCGTCTTTGAGTCGCGGCGTGAGATCGACGAACCCGATGGAATCAACAGGACCCGTGAAGGCCCGCGCCGCCATGCGTCGTTCGATCTCGATCAAGCCCGCGAGCGGAGCGTCGGACAGGAATCCGCCCATCATCCGTCGTTCGAGGGCGGCCATGCTCAGAAGCGTGACATCCAGGTCCTTGACAATCCCCCACTGCTCGACCTGCTGCCGATAAACCTCGGCGTGCCCCTCGGCGAAGGTCCACAGCTCATGGGTCGCGGGCTTTGGGTCCGGTCGGATTGCGAGCCAGACTCCCGAGCCGGCCGCGATCAGCGCAATCGCGATTGCCAGCGGCGGCAACGGCTGGCTCGAACCCAGAGATCTCCAAGACAGTCTCATGAGTTGGCATCATCACGAGTTCTCGGCTTGCACGCAAGGGCGGCGTCGTGGCCATATGCTGCAGCGTGCCACGCTACAAGCTCACCATCGCCTATGACGGGACCGATTTCCACGGGTGGCAGAAGCAGGAACTCGATCCGCAAAGCCCCGCGATCCCCGCCAAGGGGCCGATGGTGGTCCGGGATGGCAAGGCGATCCTCCGTACGGCTCAAGAGGTCGTCGAGCAGGCGGTCCGCCAGGTTGTGCGCGAGCCGGTGCAGGTCTTGGGCGCAAGCCGGACCGATTCAGGCGTGCATGCCTGGAGCCAGGTCGCCTCCTTCATGAGCGAGCCCAGGCCCGAGGCGGGCGTCGGCTGGCCGGCGGACCGCGGGTGCAACACCCTGCGCAGGGCGGTGAACAGTCGGCTGCCTGATGACGTCTTGATTCGCTCGGTCGAGATCGTCGGCGATTGCTTCAACCCGATCGCCGACTGCGAGTCCAAGGGCTACTCATACACCTATCACGTCGGGGATACGCGGCCACTGTGGGATCGGCGGATGGTGTTTCACACCTGGCACGAGCTCGACGTCGAGCGGATGGCGCGAGCAGCGGCCATGCTCGTAGGCACGCACGACTTCGCGGCGTTTGCGGCACTCAATCACGGACGCCAGACCACCGTGCGGACCATCCACGCGTGCGAGGTGCAGGAGGTTCTCCGGGGCTACACCGAGGCCCGGGGACATGAACAGGGCGGCGAGGAGACCGACGGGCGGCGGATTCGCCTGGAAGTCTCTGGCGACGGCTTTCTCTACAACATG
>JAJDDL010000299.1 GCA_029260335.1 Phycisphaerales bacterium
AACAACCCGCGCCCCATCCGCAAGGTCTTCCACCACCGCCGCCCCCGCACCCACAACACACCCATCCCCAATCTTCACCCCCGGCACCACGCACACCCCAATCCCAATCAACGTATCGCGCCCAATCAAAACGCCCCCGCCAATCGAAGACCCCGGCGCCACATGCACGTTCTCACCCAACCGGCAATCGTGCTCGACAATCGCGCCCGAGTTCACAATCGAATGCTCACCAACAACAGCCGCGGTATGCACGATCGAACCAGGCCCGACCCACGTCCCCTCTCCAATCGTCGCGCTGGGCGAAACCCGCGCCGACGGATGAATAGCGCTGATCGCCTCGCCCACATCCCCAAACGCATCCAAAAGTTTCCGCCGAAACGAGAGCGACCCCAACGCAAGCATCCAGGTCCGCGACGACAAAAACGCCGAGTCATTCAAGAGCAAGCTCAATGGCCCAAGCGTCGCCAGGCTCAAGGGCGGCTCACCCGCCGCCGGCGTCTGATCATCATCACACACCCCGGCGATCGGCATCCCGATCAGCCGCAGGCACTCGCCCACCACCCGAGCATGACCGCCCCCACCTAGGAGCACCGTTCCCCGATTCGTGCGCTGTGCCATGCCAAACAGTATCGGATATTCAGACCCCCCGGCTGAGCAGCCGCCACACTCCATAAGATGCCCTATGCCCAAATGCCGCCTCGGCGTCGTCCGCTACCTCAACACACTCCCCCTCATCGAGGGCCTGGACAAGCTCCCAGAGCTTCACCTCGCCCCCCACGCACCCGCCGGGCTCGCCCAGGGGTTGCTCGATGGCGACACCGATCTCGCCCTCGTCTCCGTCGTCGATGCTTTCAATCCCAAGGACAAAGCCCCCGCCCTCACGCTCCTGCCCGTCGGCATGATCGGCTCTGACGGCCCCACTATGACCGTCCGCCTCGTCTCCCGAGTCCCCATCAACCAGATCACCACGCTCACCGCCGACGACGAGAGCCACACATCCATCGCCCTCTGCCAGATCATCCTCGCCGAACTCCACGACACAAAACCCACCATCTCCCCCCGCGCCGCCGTCGAATGGCTCGACGACCCTAAGGCTCGCCAATCGGTCGAATCTGCGCTCCTCATAGGCGACAAGGTCATCAACTCCCCGCCACTAGATGATTTTCCGTACCAGCTCGACCTCGGCGAACAATGGAAAAAGCTCACCGGCCTCCCCTTCGTCTACGCCATGTGGGCCTGCAGAGTCGGCGAGGAGCAATCCGAACCGATCCAGCGAGCCGCAAGCCTCCTAAACCGCCAGCTCCGCCGAAACCTCGAACGCCTGTCCTGGCTCGTCCAAACCCGAGCCGAGAGCTTCGGCTGGCCCCTCACCCACGCCCAACCCTACGTTTCCGAACTCTTGCGTTTTCAAGTGACCCCCCAGGCCCTCGAGGGCCTAATGGCGTTCGCAAAGCGATCTGAGGCCTTCGGGCTTGGAACCGCACCCCGGGTTGCCTACGAATGGATGGACAAGACGGGGCCCATCGCGCGATGAGTCCCGCCGGCACCCGCGCCAGCGGCAGCCGATGCTCGCGAACAACCAGACCGGTCGAACCCAAAGGGGTCGCACCGCGCGAGAGGAACCGATGCCCCCGCTCCCCAGCCTGCGCGTCAACGCGCTGCGAGATCTCGTCGAGCAACTGCGATACGCCTCGCGCGACGCCCTGCTGCGCGATCTCGACCGGCTGGAAGCCCTGGCAGTCTCGATCGACCCCGACAGCCTCTATCGCGAAGACTGGCTCGTCGAACAAGTCACCGGCTACCACCCAAGCGGCGACGAAGAACCTGCAAGCCTCGTCGGCGAAGCAGTGCTGGGCGACCTCTCGGCCCTCGCCGAACGCCTCAGCGCACTCGCCCACCTCGCCGAGAGCGAGATCGAAGGCAAATGCACCACCACCGAGCAACTCTGCGAGCGCTGGGCCATCAGCCGCAAGAGCCTCGACCGCTATCGCAAGCGAGGCCTCATCGCTCGTCGGGTGCTCGATAGCGAAGGCCGCGACCGGCTCATCTTCACCGCCCATGTCGTCGAACGATTCGAAGCCGCCAACGAACAACTCATCCGTTCGGCCAAACGCTACTCCCGCATAGGCCCCGCCGCGGTCGAGCACATCGTCGCACGCGCGACCGAACTCTCGACCGATGGCCGCTCCCTCAACGAGTCCGCTCTACTCATCTCGCGTGAGATCGGACGAAGCCACGAAGCCGTCCGCCAAATCCTGCGCAAATACGACGCCCGCGCCGAGCAGCCGATCTTCGCCGAGCGCGGCCCGGTCGCCGAACGCGAACGCGAGGTCGCCTTCCGCGCATGGATCCGGGGCATCGCCCTCGTCCGCATCGCGCGCCACCTCCGCCGATCCACGCCGAGCATCCGCCGCGCGATCAACGTGAGACGTGCCGAACTGCTCACCACCATGCACATCCCCGGCGGATCCCCCGCCCGCTCTGCCAAGAAACTCAACAAACTGCCGCCGCTCCCAAGCCACGAGCAGGCAACGTCCTGGGACGACGATCCACCCATGGAGCAACTCGCCGACTTCCTCGCGTTCGCCCGCGCACTCGGAGCACCCCTGGGCGTCGAAGAACGCGTTCGTGCCGAGGCCCGCCGCGCCGTGCTCGCACGCACCTGCGCCGTCGTGGCCAAGATCCGCGTCTCCACACCGTCGGCGGGCGACATCGACGACGCCGAGACGCTCCTGCGTTGGGCCCTGCGCTTAAAGCAAGCCCTCATCCGCGCACAGCTTCCCACCGTCCTCCGCACGATCGAAAACCGCATCGAACGCCCGCTCGATCAGGTCCGCGCCGCGTCCTTGCGCGTGCTCCTCGAGGGCGCGATCATCGCCGCCGGCGACGCCGTCGATGATTTCGATCCCGAGAAAGGCGGCCGACTCGCCCCTCGCGTCTCTATGGCCGTCGACAAGTTCTCCACCGAATGGGCCCGCCGCCACGGCGCGGACATGCCCGAGCAACACTCCATGCGCGCCATCCCCAGGCTCGCGCGCAACGCGCCCATGAGCGACTGGCGATGGATCCTCGCCTGGAACCAGCGCTGGCTCGACTTGCCCCCCAGAGCCCGCGCCAACTTCGAACTCATGGACCCACGCATGTCGTCCCTGCTCGCCCGCCGCTTCGGCCTAAGCGAACTGCCCGCAACCCTCGACGAACTCGTCGAACCCTTCGAACTCACCCGCATTACGGCGCCACGCTTCGAACGCCTCGCCATCTACGAGTCCCTCCGCGCAACCGACGACTAAAGGTCATTGCTCCCCAACGGGGCGGTGGCATCCTGCCGCCGATCGCGAAGCGATCCCGGTAGCACCGCCTTCCAGGCGGTCGCAAAGCTCTTCTTCAGTCTTCACCTTTCGGCCTTCATCTCCAGCCGCGGAGCGGCGCCCGACACTAGAAATGAGTCCAAGTCCGGCGGTG
>JAJDDL010000300.1 GCA_029260335.1 Phycisphaerales bacterium
TCCTCGTCTCTTCGGCGGGGGACCACGATGCGATCGTGGAGTTCGATCACACCGGCGCGTATGTTCGTCAGTTGGTGACGCCAGGCGCGGGTGGACTGGATGACCCCGGCGCCATGCTCGACATGGGTGACGGCACCTTCCTTGTGAGCTCCAACGCGACCGGCAGCGTCCTTCGATTCGACATAGAGACGGGCCAATCGCTTGGCGAGTTTGTCGTAGCCGGCGATGGCGGGTTGAGTTCTCCCTATGGGCTGATCCGGACGATGAGCGGCACGTTGCTCGTCGGGACGGGCAATGACCAGATCTTGGAGTATGACCCGAGCGGTGCGTTCATGCGCGAGCTCGTCTCGGCGGGCTTGGGCGGGCTCAGCGGAGCACGCGACCTGGTCGTTCTCGAGGACGGACGGCTGCTTGTTGCTAGCTCCATCGAGGGCGCGATCCTGGCATACGACCTTGCAAATGGCGCATTTCTCGGCGAGTTCCACTACGGCGACTTCGAGCATGGTCTCGACGGGGTCTGGGGCATGGCCTTGGGGCGCGATGGGCTGCTGTATACGAGCGCCTCATCCCAAGATGACTTTCATCTGACCGATCCGCGGATGCTCACATACAACCCAGTCAATGGGTACATGCATCAGTCGTTCGTGCAACGTCCGGATTCGCTGCTCCGCGGGCCGCGCGGATTCGACTTCATGCCCGATACCGGCGATTGCAATCGCAACCTGATCCCCGACGCCTGTGATATCGACCAGGGGCGCAGCCAGGACGCCAACGGCAACGGCGTGCCCGATGAGTGCGAAGAGCAGTGCCCGGCAGACATGGATGGCGACGGTGATCTGGATTCGGACGACTTCTTCGCTTACCTGGACGCATTCTCGGCTGGCAACCTCGGGATCTGCGATATCGATGGCGATGGGGACTGTGATTCCAAGGATTTCTTTGGGTATCTCGATCTGTTCGTCCAGGGCTGCTGAGGCCCCCAAGTTGTTCTCCGAAGTGTTGGCCGTCACCCGATGATGGACATTCCTCGGTAGACATGGCAGCCGGCCCAGGGGGATCACGCCTGTGCTTGTAGCGGGACAGCCGAGTCCCCATAGTCAAGGACACCACCGCAACTGGAGGTTCCATGAGCCGCATTCTCGCTGCTATCGCTATCGCCGCGCTTGGTTCAGCTTCGTTCGCCGGTCCGCTCGATCCACCCGCAGGGCCGGTTGGTCCGTCGATGAAATCGCTCGATGAGGTCGAGCCGAGCATTCCCATCGGGCCGGAGACTACGCCGGGCGATGAGAACAGCCTGTTCAAGATCACGACCCCAGGGAACTACCATCTGACTGGGAATGTACTCGTCGGCACCGAAGGGCTTTACGCCATCGAAGTCGAAGCCGGTTCGGTGACAATCGACCTACGAGGGTCCCAAGTGTTCACGGCAAACGTCTCGCAGATCGCTTCGATCAAGTCGCAGCGTGGTGTGCATGTGAACAATGGAACTGTTCTTCCGACTCAGAACCAGGGTATTGCGCTTGACCTCGGCAGCGCCGATGGCACCTACGGCGTCCGGGTCGAGGGCAGGCGCAACATGATCTTCCGCAATCAGGCATCCGACAACGGCGACAACTACTCCGTGGTCACATCGAGCGCCAACTTCTGGGGCGACAAGGCCGCCCCGGGGGGCACCATGAACAACCCCAACGTGAACTACGGCGGCTGATTCACGGGAGGCCGCGCACGTACTCGATCTCATGCACACGCAGCAATCTGAAGCACTAGGAGCACACCATGCAACGTATCACGATCACCATGATCACAATCCTCGCGACCCCCGCACTCGCCCAGTCCGACGTAGACCCGGATCTCAAGTTCGCCTGGGGCGAGAACGTCGGGTTCCTCAACTTCCACGACGCCGGTGATCCAGTCGGGAGCCAAGGGGTTCGGTTGCACAATCAGTTTCTCTCCGGCTATGTCTGGGGTGAGAACATCGGCTACGTCTCGCTCGGCGACGGATCGCCTGCCAACGGTGCGCGGTACGCCAATGTTGATGGCTCAGATACCGGTGTGAATCTGGATCCTGCGACCGGCGAGCTCTACGGCCTGGCCTGGGCCGAGAATGTCGGCTGGATCAACTTCGATACACGCTCAAGCCTGGGCATACACGGCCAGCAGGCCCGGCTGGACCTTGATGCCCGCCGTTTGCGAGGCTACGCCTGGGGCGAGAACATCGGCTGGGTCAATCTCGATGACAGCGAGCATTACGTTGCGTTCGGCGAGGGCTCGGGTTGCGGTTCGGCGGACATCGACAGCGATGGAGATATCGACGCCGACGACTTCTTTGGCTATCTGGATTTCTTCGCAACAGGCGACGCAAGGGCCGACGTGGATGGCGATGGAGATGCCGACGCCGACGACTTCTTTGGATACCTCGATCTCTTCAGCCAAGGCTGCTGAGCAGCAACTGCTATCGGCAAGCTCTGTGCAGGCCGGGCCAGGTGGTCCGGTCTGTTTGTGCGCGCGTCATCGTTCCTGACACAGTTCGGTGTCTTCACCCAGCCGCAGGGCATGAACAACCATGGCGACGCCGTTGACTTTGCGCTGTACCAGCCGCCCAAGCAGTCTCCGATTGCCGAGGCATTTCTGTTCATGGATAGACACACCCACGGGCTCAATGAGTTGATCGTGAATCTGCCGTATAGAGCGAGCACGATCACCGGCGGAGGAACTAACAAGCGGGCCAGATCGTGTAAGTATGGACTTCACGCCAATCGCCGCGAAGGACAGGCGGATCGCGATCCTCACGCCGATCAACTCGGGCGATCTGACGGGTTCAGAGGATCCGAACGACCCCGCGTTCGGCGTGCCCGACGGGTCCAAGGACGCGCAGGGTTGTTTCTTCTATCTCGATGCCTGGGCCCGTGGCGAGTTTGGCATCGCGGATCTCACTGGCACGTACGACCCGGACGATCCCGGATCTAGTTGCCAGAGGGGAGCCTTGACGTGGCCGACTTCCTTTTCTACCTCGTCTCGTTTGCATATGAGTTGCCCGATAAGTCGATCGGGGCTGGATCGAGGGTTGCGAACTGCCGCCTAGCGCGTATGCTAAAGTCGTGCCCAGAATCAAGTCCAACTCGATGCGGGCTATGCTGGCCCTTGCACTCGCGATCGGCGCAACCAAGGGTAGTGAGCCGCCGCGGGCCTGGGAGGATCTGGGCCTAGGCACACCGATCGGCGAGCTGATTCTTCGCGGCGATTGTCGACTGCTAATCGTCGGTGACAGCATCTCCAATCGAAACTCTGACGCTCAGGGTCGCACTGGCAAATCATCGTTCTATTGGGGCTTGGTTCGGCGGTGGCGGCCAGAGCATTGGGCGGGCATTGTTATTCCGACCTCCGACCTTGCCGGCAATCTCCAACGGCAGACCCTGGCCAACCCGTTCGGGAACGTGCGAGTGCGCAACCTCCAGCGAGGTGATGACAACCGGATTTTTAGCCACGGCTATCAGCGGTTTACTTCCTCATCAACGCTCGACATACTCTTTCAAGGCACCGATACGCCCAGCGGCGAGACAGTGATACGCAGCGTCTTGCTTGAAGGTGATGCCTGGCGGTCGCGGCCCGGTATGCGCGGCTTGCCTGGAGACATGATCGGGAAGGGTGGCTGGGATCTTCGGAGGAACGAGTGGCTGCACGCGCCATTGGATGTGGATCTGGTGTACTTGCGCACGCCCGAGGCGATTCAGTCCATAGTCGTCGAGTCTGGAAGGTTGCAAGGTGGCACCAGCCAGACCGGATCGGTTAACTTGGCAGGGGACGTGGGAGTGATGGCGTTGCCCGCACCTTCCATCCCCGCGGGCAATGGCCTGCCGACCGTGGGGCTTGTCGCGAGCGATGAGTCATACGACGAGACAGTCTTCTCTGACCATCTGATCTGGTTGACAACGTGGATTCGGCGAGCCGACCGCGGCGGATTGAGTGTCAACACGCTTGCGGTGGGCGGCGCGAGGGTTCGCGATCATTTGGCCGATGGGTCGTATGCGGTGGACGACCGATTGCGGGAGTACCTCGCCGCCACTGGGAATCCAAACGTAATCCTGATCCTGCTTGGCGCAAACGACGGAACCTTCATCGATCCATGGCGCGAAGAAGTGGTCGAGCTGATCGATCGGCTCGATAGTCTGAGCGCCGCCAACGGCGTCGAACCACGCTTCCTGCTTGTTTCGCCCTATGGAACGAGGTTCTCGATCTCTCATGCCGATGCGCTCGAGGCCGCGGAAGTTCTTGAGTCGGTGTCTAGATCGGGAACAGGGCGGGTCTTGGAAGATCGGATTTCGTATTGCGGCCTGCCAGTGGTGCTCGGAGGAGCTATCGATCAGAGATTCCTGGACGACCGAATCCATCCCAATAGATTTGGTGCGGACTTCCTCGCCGAGCTTGTGTGGTTGCAAGTCATGCGATGCCGAGCGGACTACACCGGCTCATCGGATCCAGACGCCCCATCGTTCGGGGTGCCGAACGGTGTTGTTGACGGAGCTGACTTCTTCTACTTCCTCGATCTTTTCGCGGCGTGGGACGAAGACGCGGATCTCACTGGGCCCGAGGGGATACCAGACGGCCTGATCGATTCCCAAGACTATTTCCTCTACTTGGAGTTATTCGCAAGCCAGTGTAACTGAGCCTACGGGTCGAGCGGCTCCCGCAAGAACTCATCGCGGCTATGACATTGGTACTTTGGATCCAGAACCGTCCGCTCCCTGGACCGGTATGGACTCATACTCCTCGCGGAGTCACGCCCCGGTGAATACTCTGGGATAGGAGAGCCGCCATGCTTCGTCCGCTGCTCGCATTCGCACTCGTGTCCATGCCCGCTCTGGCACAAAGGGAGGTGGAGACATTCGACGATGGATTTGTCAACCCATTCTTCAGCCACGCGTTCGAGTTCGACAACTGTTGCTGGAGCTTCGAGCCCGACCCTGACAATCCCGACAACCTGACCCTTCATCTAGAGCCGAACTTCGACATGGTCTCGTTCGACATTCCCGACGGCATGCATGTCCGATCGGTGAGCGTTTGGATCTACGACCGCGAGGGTGGATTCGTGGGTGATCAGCCAACCAGCGTGATGGGCGTGCGCAGTGTGTCGGGCGACTTTGTCATCCTCTCGGCGACACAGATCGGCGTGTGGACCGAGCTCCGTGCCGACGTGAATACCATCGGACGGATTTTCAACAAGCCTCTGGGCCCAATCCAGAGCGTTGAATTGCAAGCAGCGAACGAGGGCAATAGTGTCATCATCGGAGTCGGCGCATTCTTCGATGACCTGACGGTCGAACTGGAAGCGATCGAATGTGCCGCGGATTTTGATGGCGATGGGGATGCCGATGCGGATGACTTCTTCACGTTCCTCGACCTGTTCGCGTCAGATGACGATGCGGCGAACATCGATGGCGATGCAGATATCGACGCGGACGACTTTTTCGCGTATCTCGATCTGTTCGCCGTTGGCTGCTAGGTGCAAATCCGAGGCGCCGAATCGGCCAGCCGTCGCGGTGTCATGAGGCGATGACAGCCATGCACTCGTCATTGGCGAAACCGTCCGGGCGTCGTTGAACCTATTTCAGACGAATGCTGAATTCTCGAAGTCGCTCTTGCCGAGCGATCGGCATGCATGTAGGCTGAGATCGGGCGTGTGAGCGCCCCGTGAGGATGGGCAAAGCCAAGGGGGTATACATGAAACTCATAATTGCGATCGTTGGGGCGGCAGCAGGGACGGCCTCGGCTCAGGTGAATGTGCTTGAGAATCCGGGATTTGAGTCCGGCTCGCTTGCGCCGTGGTATCAGCACTCTGACTTCGGCGGCGCCGAGGACTGGAATGTTACCGGTGCCGATGCCCACACCGGTTCGTTCAGTGCAACCGATCTGGGCAACAAGCTCATCGCGCAGGATTTCGATCCGATTCCCACCGAGGACATCCTGGAGCTGTCGGGGTGGGTACGCAATCCCGAGTCGTCGGTCAACGCGTTCTTCTTCGCGTACTCCGATGGGAGCGATGAGCAATGGACGTTCTCGCATTCGAGCACCGATGGGACGTTCTTC
>JAJDDL010000004.1 GCA_029260335.1 Phycisphaerales bacterium
GAGAACTACTCGGATCTGTTCTGGTTCGCCGAGGGAACGACGAGCTATTACGACGATCTCACGCTCGTTCGGGCGGGGCTGATCGAACAAGAGGACTATCTCAAGCGGATCTCCGGCCAGATCAACGGCGTCCGCAACTCACCCGGCCGAGAGGTCCAATCGCTGAGTGAGTCGAGCTTCGATGCTTGGATCAAGTTCAACGCGTCCAATGCGCATTCACGGAACTCGACGGTGAACTTCTATTCTCAGGGCGCTGCGGCGAGCCTGCTCTGGGACATGCTGCTCCGCCGCTCGACCGATGGTCGGGTATCGCTCGACGATCTCATGCGCATGATGCATCGCGACTTCAACTACAAGACCGGCGGATTCACGAGCGAAGACCTGGAGACGATGTCCTCGAATCTCACGGGCACCCAGTTCGGCGAGTTCTTTTCGCGATACATCGATGGCACCGACTCGATGCCGTTTGAGGAAGTGCTGGGCGTTGTGGGACTCAAGCTCGAACGGGATGTCGATGAAGAAGATGAGGATGAGCCCGAGGCGTTTTTGGGGCTCTCGCTCTCGGATGCCAATGGCCTTGCGGAGGTTTCGCGAGTCGATGCGAGCGGCCCGGCTTTCGCGGCAGGCCTGAACTCCGGAGACCGGGTGATCGCGATCGATGGCGTGGCGCTCAAGGCGGGCGATCTGAATAAGCGGCTGGAGAATCACTCGCCGGGCGATGTGCTGGAGATCACGTATCTCCGCCACGGCGTGCTTCGGGAGATCGAGGTCCGGTTGGACGAGCGTCCAGCGGGCTCCTGGAAGGTCTCCAAGATCGATGAGCCGACGGATCAACAGAGAGCCGCGTACGAGTCCTGGGTGAAGCAGCCATGGGACGAGGACTCAGACGACGTGGACGAGGATGAGGCGGATTTGGACGACTGAGTCGGGCGGCTGAAACTTGCAGCGCCCGGGCAGGCCATCGGCTATGCTGCTCGCCTGTAGATTCTTGACGAAAGGCCCGGTCCATGAGCGATCGTGACGATTTCGAGTTCGACGATGACGGCCAAGAGGGTTCTCCCCCGAGCGATCCGCCCACCCATGAGCCGGGCGTGAGCGGGCACCAGGAAGATGAGCAAGCCGGGTATGGACGTGATCAGGCGTTTGAGGCCGCGGCCATCCGAGGGCTCGCGCATCCGGATGATCTGGCGACCCAACCTCATCCGGGTGGCCTGTGGGTGCTGTTCGTTACCGAGATGTGGGAGCGGTTCAGCTACTACGGCATGCGGGCGTTGCTCGTGCTCTACCTGGTCGCCAAGATGAACGACCCGGACAACCCCGGGCTTGGCTGGACAAGAGAAGACGCCGGGACGCTCTACGCGTGGTACACGGGATTGGTGTACCTGACCCCGCTGTTCGGCGGATGGCTTGCCGACAAGATGCTCGGGACGCACCGATCGATGATCATCGGAGGTTGGATCATCGCCGCGGGGCACTTCACGCTTGCGCTGACGGAAGTCGCCGGCAAGGGATCGGCCGGGACGATCACGTTCATGGCCGGTTTGGTGCTCATTATCATCGGCACGGGCTTCTTCAAGCCGTGCGTGAGTGTGATGGTCGGCCAGCTCTATCGGGCCGACGATCCGAGGCGAGACTCGGCGTTCACGATCTACTACATGGGTATCAATGTCGGTGCGTTCCTCGCGGGCATCATCGCGGGAACCCTCGGCGAGAAGGTTGGCTGGCACTGGGGCTTTGGCTCCGCGGGCGTCGGCATGGTGCTCGGCATCCTCGTGTACTCGGCCTTGCGTCCTAGGTATCTCAAGGGCATCGGCCTGCCTCCGGGCGATCCGAGAAACCAGAATCTCGATGCGATTGGAGGCGATGGCGAGATCGAGGATGTGAATCGGCCGCTCACCCGCGTCGATTGGCACCGGCTCTGGGTCATCATCGTGCTGGCGCTCGCGGTCGTGTTCTTCTGGGCGGCGTTCGAGCAAGCGGGCTCGTCGATGAATGTCTTTGCCAATGAGACGACCGACCGCAACGTGATGGGAATGGAGTTTCCCGCGACCTGGTACCAGTCGGTGAATCCGCTCTATATCGTTCTGTTCGCCCCGGTGTTTGCCTGGTTCTGGATGTGGCTCGATAAGCGGCATTTGCAGCCTCGCACGCCGACGAAGTTCGCATTGGGCATCACCCTCTTGGGCCTGGGCTTTGGCTTCATGGTCATCGCCTCGCTCAAGACCGCCCCCCTGCCGGTGTACAAGGTCACGCTCGACACCGACGGGGTCCAGAGCGTGATGTACGTTGACGGCGAGACCGGTGAGGCCGGCTCAACGTTTCCTGGGAAATCCGAGAATGGCGACGATGACAAGGGGCCATTCCAGGCGTTTGTGGAAGGACTCGTCCAACAGGAACGCAAGGACTTTGTCAAGGACACACTGACAGTTGGCCGGCCGAGCTATGACCGGGCCACATACAGCGCGGTCGTGGAGAGCGACGGGGTTGAGTTCACCCTGAGCGGCGAGGTTGAGTTGGTCCAGTCGGCTCGCTCCAAGCTCGAGACTGCGATCGAGGATCCCGCGGTCACGTTTGAGAATGTGGAGTATTCCGAGCCGGATGTGGACGGTGCAATCCGCGTCACCGCGGTGCTCACCGAAGCCAAGCTCAAAGATGGCGAGACCGCGAAGACGATTCCGCTCGAGGGCGATCTAATCTGGGCTGCGATCAACGCGGACGCGTTCCTCTCCGAAGCGGAGAACCTCTTCCGAAACAAGAATGCAAGCAACATCTCGTTCAGTGCCGACGAGGATGGGGCGAGGTTTGCCGCGACGCTTGAGATCAAGGAGGGCGACGAGAAGGTTCCTTACTCGGTCACCGGAGAACTCTTGGCCTCTGCGCTGATGACGGGCGAGGTCCCGCGCGTCCATGAGAACATGTCGGAGATCGAGGGGCTCGAGGGCTTGGCCTATGAGCTCACCGATGGCGGGGTGATGTACACCGGGACCATCACCACCGACGATGGCCCCATCGCGATTACCGGCGATGCGGTCCAGAGCTATGTGCTCACCCGCATCGAGGATCGCCCGAGCCCGATGGCGGCGATCAACCAGGTTGCTGATGCCAGCGCGGGCGCCACGGTCCAGTCCATTGAGTTGACGGTAGATCGCAGCCGCAAGGCCGGCCCCTACTGGCTGCTGCTCGCGTATCTGATGCACACCTGGGGCGAGCTCTGCTTGTCACCGGTCGGCCTGAGCATGGTGACGAAGCTCGCAGCCGCGAAGATCCGCTCGCTCATGATGGGCGTGTGGTTCTTAGCAAACTTTGCCGCCAACCTGATCGGCGGGTATCTGTTTGCGTATTCCCAGCAGATCTCTGAGAGCAGGTACTTCGCGTGGCTCTTTGGGGAGGCCGTCTTCTACGTCGTGCTCATGGTGGCGCCACTCGCCGTTGGCATATTGGTCATGCTCATCTCGCCAATCTTGAAACGGATGATGCACGGCTTGCATTAGTCGTGCGGATTGTCTGAACTCGTACCACCGACCGCGTTTGCGGTCGGTGGTTTTCTTGCAGGCATGACGAACTCATTCTCCTGCGAGCCCGAAGCGCGAGCGAGGATTCCAGAAGGATCTTGCGCACGGGATGCATCCACCTCGCTTGCGCTTCGGGCTCGTATGGGTGTTCAGGGATTGACTAGATCGATAGACGGGACGAGAGCTCGATGCCGACCTGCACGAGGAGCCAAAGCCCGAAGTGGCTGATCGAGAGGACGTTGAGCTCGAATCTCGGCAGGCGATAGACCGCCAGGGCAAGCAGGTAGTAGACCGCTCCAGCGAGCAAGATGCTCAATCCGTAGGGCAGTTCAAGGCTTAGCGCTGCCATCGCTCCACCCACCGGGATGAGCATGCGCGCGATCCCGACCGCCGGCTCGTTCAATCCTCGCTCGCAGAAGAAGGATGTCGAGACCAATGCAAACAGGCCCAAGAGCGTGGTGAGAGCGGTCATGTAGATCGCGACAAGGGCGTGGAGCCACCATCGATCCTCCGTGTGATTCACGATCGCGAAGATGATCGCAACAAGCGCGAGCGTGCCGCCGGCGATGAGCGAGAACTGGATCGACGGGAATCCGGGTCGGATGAGCCAGTTGGATGGATCGCCCAACTCGGCTTCGCTCGAGCGATCCCGCTTCTTGGGTTTCTTGCCCGCGGCTCGCTCCAACGCCGCCTCGACCTCGGGGTCGGCGGTGAAGTCCGCGTC
>JAJDDL010000031.1 GCA_029260335.1 Phycisphaerales bacterium
TTGCGAGCATGCTCGAACGCCATCATCGCGTGCAGATCCTGGATGAAGCGCTCGAATCGTCGGTCCGGCTGAGCCATCGCTACATCCCCGCGAGGCAACTCCCCGACAAGGCAGTCAGCCTGCTCGATACCGCGTGCGCACGGGTCGCCGTCGGCCAACACGCGGTCCCGGCCCGGGTCGACGACACGCGCAAGCGGATCGACGCATTTGAGACCGAGTTGGAGATCCTGTCGCGAGAAGCCGCGGTCGGCATGGACCACACCGAGCGTGAATCGCAGGTGCGGGCGTCCTTGCACACCGATCAGGAGGGACTCATCGAGCTGGAGAAAGCCTGGGAGGCCGAGCGCAATCTCGTGGGCAAGATCCTGGAGCTTCGCAAGCAGCTCCGCGGCCCGCTCGGAGAAGATCCGGTCGAGGGCACCGGATCCCGTCTGGAGAAATCCGCAGAGATCGAGTCAGAGACGGCGAAAGCGACCGACGAAGCCGAACCCGAGGCTCCGCCCGAGCTGAGCGAAGCAGAACGCGCCAAGCTCGTCGACGAGCTCAAGGATCTCCAATCCCAGCTCACCGCGATGCAAGGCGAGAACCCGCTTATCCTGCCCAGCTGCGATGAGACCGCGATCGCCGCGGTCGTCGCCGATTGGACGGGCATCCCCGTCGGCCGCATGGTCAAGAACGAGGTCGAAGCGGTCTTGCACTTGGGCGAGACGCTCGGCAAGCGCGTCATGGGCCAGCAGCACGCGCTCGATCTCATCGCGAGCACGATCCGCACAAGCCGAGCCGGGCTCGCAGACCCGCGCAGGCCGATCGGTGTGTTCCTGCTTGCCGGGCCCAGCGGCGTGGGCAAGACTGAGACCGCCAAGGCGCTCGCCGAGGCGCTCTACGGCGGCGAATCCAACGTCATCACGTTCAACATGTCCGAGTATCAGGAAGAGTTCACCGCAAGCTCACTCCTGGGTTCACCCAAGGGCTACGAGGGCTCGACCGAGGGCGGTGTGTTGACCGAGGCCGTCCGGCGCAAGCCGTACTCGGTCGTGCTCTTCGATGAGGTGGAGAAGGCCCACAAGAGCATCCACACGATCTTCTTGCAGATGTTCGCCGAGGGCCAGGTGAGCGACAGGCGAGGCGTGGTCGTGGACTTCAAGAACACGATCATCCTGCTCACGAGCAACACCGGCAAGGAACTGATCATGAGCATGTGCTCGGATCCGGAACTGATGCCGAGCCCCGAGGCTCTGCGCGACGCGGTCCGCAAGCCGTTGTTGGAGGTCTTCCCGACCGAACTGCTCGGACGGCTGGTCGTTGCGCCGTACATGCCTCTGGGTGATGATATGCTCCGGGAGATCACCAAGCTCCAACTCCGCAGAGTCGAACAACGCTTGCAGGAGAATCACGGGGCCGAGCTCGTCTTCGACGACGGCGTGCTCGATCTCATCGTCAGCCGATGCACCGAGCGAGACTCCGGCGGACGCGTGGTGGATGCGATTCTGAGTAAAACTCTGCTCCCCTCGATCAGTGAGGCGATTCTCAATCGGCTGATGGACGGGCACTCGGTCGAGCGGGTGGAGGTGGGGGTCAAGGATGGGCAGTTCGACTATGCGTTCGCCTAGAGGGTCTGGATGAGAGCCGCGCACGGGGCCGGTTCTGGGGTCTATCTTCGAGGGCGGACAGCCGCCAGGAGCGAGGCGTGGTGATTTCGGCGGACATCTCGGCTCGGGATGAACTGGGGCTCACGGCTGCCGATCGCTCGGCAGTCCAGGACACCGCCCAGTCCTTCGGGGCCATCCTCGTGCTCGCCAGACCAGATGAGCGGATGCAAGCGATCATGGCCCGACCAGACACAACACCCGCGCGAACGACACTCGCGGTCCCATCTGCGGATCGAGATGTGGGCACGCGCCAGCTCCGACACTTCGTCGTGGATCGGGGCACGGTGCCCGAGGCGTTCAGCGATGCCCGCGGCAGCGGGGCAGATACCGAGTGGCAGCGCCTGCTCGCCTCTCACGGCGCTACAACCTCTCAAGAGCTCAATGAGCGGCATGCCAAGGGGCTAACGCCTTACTCGGTCGACCTCAAGCCCAAGTCCGAGACCATTGGCGTGCTCAAAGATCGCGGCAAGCTTGTCCACGCCGGGCTCGCGATCCGCGATGTGATCGCGGTGCCCATCCAAGTGCATGCCCCGGATCCGAACTGGGATCCGGACTGGGATTCGGGCGACGTGACCGTGAGCGCATCGCGCAGCAGCATCGCCCAGACTCTGGGCGCGCGACTCGGCCAGCGGATCGAGCTGGCGGGCGAGGGCTCGCTTGCGTCCGATGATCAAGCGACGGCGTTCACGCCCGCGTTGTACGCCGAGTCAGAGCCGGGATCGGGTTCCATTCTGGAGATCGCGTTGCTCTCGGTATCGGATCTCCATGAGATGCGAGAGCTCGTTCGCCGCCTTCGCACGCTCCGCCAGAGCTTCGCGCATTTGTCACCTCGCGAATCCAGCCTTAAAGACCTGCGGTCGCTCGCAGTGGCCTCAGCAGCCGGGATCACCACGCCATGAGTTCCATGCAGGCCAAACGCCACCTGAATATCAAGACGCCGCTCAAGGACATCGATCACGACCTGATCTTCGTCCGTCGTTTTCATGGCAAGGAACGGCTCGGGCGTCTGTTTGAATACACCGTCGATCTGCACACTGAAGAACTCGCGATCCCGTTCGAGAAACTGCTGGGCGAGAACGTTACGGTGAGCCTCGCACGCGAGGATGTCGAGGGTGAGATCGATCCGCGCTACTTCAACGGCTTTGTGAGCGAAGTCGAGCAGACCGGCTGGGAAGGCCGGCGGATGGTCTATCGGCTGACTTTGGTTCCCTGGATGTGGTTCGCGACGCTCGCGATCGACTGCCGGGTGCATGAGCCGCGCATGACAAAGAAGATGAAGATGCCCGATCTGGTCAAGGCGTTGATCCAGGAAAGAGGCATGGGCGATGTCGAGGACAAGCTCCGTGGCACGTACCGCGAGTGGGAGTTCTCGATCCAATACAACGAGAGCTATCACGACTACTTCAGCCGTCTGATGGAACACGAGGGCTTCTACTCGTACTTCAAGCACGAGAACGGGCTGCACAAGCTCGTGCTCGCCGATGATCCCGGAGGGCACGAGCTCTTCGAGTCGGCGAAGGACATCGAGATCCGACGCGATGGCCAAGGCTCCGAGGATCTGGGCTACATCCGGGACTGGCTGACA
>JAJDDL010000301.1 GCA_029260335.1 Phycisphaerales bacterium
GCTCCGCTGGGGGCGCAGGCCGATCGCGCTAATCCGTCTCGCCGCATAGGGCGCCGACACGATCTCCTTATCGTTGATGCTGAATGCAAGCTCGCTGCCGTCGAATGTGACGTCAAACGTGATCGAGGTCTCAGATTGGAAAACCTCGTCGCTCTCGGCGAGCAGACGCACGCCGCCGAAAGTCGGGCCATTCAGGAAGACCGTGCCGCGTGCACCTTCGAATCCGAAGTAGTCAGCGCCAACGAACACCGCCGCTGCGCTGTTTGTCTGGTTCTCGATGCGGAGCGTGCCGCTGAACGCGAATGGGCCGGGTTCCAATCCCAGCGTGCTGATTAGATCAGAATCACCCACCAACGCCTTCGCTTGGTGATCCCAATCACCCCGAACCGAGATCGGGTTGCCAGTAACAACCAGCTGAGTGCGATCATGCCTCGCCGAATCACCAGGCTGCAACATCGTTGCCAGCACCAATGCAATCACATTCATCTCCACTCTCTCCCTTAGTCCTTCACCGGCTCAAGAAGATCAGGCGCATCATGCCTCGGGCTATTCACCCGCGTCGAAACCCGCCACGCCTCCAGCCAGTCTTCATCACACGATCGGATCAGACCGTGCGCTTCCTCGGGCGCACTCTCGATCCAACGTTGCGCATCATCACCCGAAAGAATCACCGGCATCCGATCATGGATACCGCGCATCAATCCGTTCGGGGCCGTCGTTACGATCGAATACGTCCGCCAAGGACGCCCGTCGAACTCGCGATCCTCCCAGACCCCCGCGAGCAGCAATCCGAGCCCGTCGGCCGCGGTGATATACCAAGGTTGCTTCGGCGGCCTCTCGCCTTGCCATTCATAGAACCCGCTCGCCGGCACCACGCATCGCCGACGCTTGAAAGCCGCGCGAAACATCGGCTGGGTCGCGACGGTCTCGCCCCGGGCGTTGATCGGTCCGCGCTTGGGGTCCTTGCTCCACGACGGGGCCAGGCCCCAACGCATCATCGCCATTTCCAGCCCGTCGTCCTGCTCGAACAGCACCGGCGCGTCCTGGCTCGGGGCAATGTTGTACCTGCCAAACGCCCCGGCTTCATTCTCGAACCACTCACGGACCTCAAATGGTCCCACGCTCCGAAACGACGGTGCTCCAATCGCGTATCGCCCGCACATACCCCAAGCGTAGCGACCGGGAGGATGACCGGAGTCGCCCGGATCCGCCCGTCCGGACCGCCGTATAGTGATCTCACCTACGAGTCTCGGCCCCCAAGCCGACAACTCAGACTTCATATACCCGCCCGACGCGGCTAACCTCCCCGACCAAGAAGCAAGGGCCCCCGCGCCCCCCTGGCGCCCGAGCAAGGGCCAAACTCGCAAAACGGAGTTCGCGATGCGCATCCTGATCATCGGCGCCGGCCCCACCGGACTCGGCGCCGCCTACCGCCTCCAGGAACTCGGCCACGATGACTTTGCCGTCCTCGAGTCCGCGCCCCACGCCGGCGGCTTGGCCGCGTCCTATGTCGACGACGCGGGCTTCACCTGGGACGTCGGCGGGCACGTCATGTTCAGCCACTACGAGTACTACGACAAGCTCTTCGAAGAGATGATGGGCGATCAGTTCACGCTCAACGATCGCGAGAGCTGGGTCCGCATGATGGACCGCTGGGTGCCGTACCCCTTCCAGAACAATGTTCGGCACCTGCCCAAGGAAGCGACGTACGAGTGCCTTCAGGGCCTCATCCACGCCCAGCTCGTCCGCAAGAAGGATCCGCTAGACGCCGAGAACTTCGGCGAGTTCATCGACCTGGTCTTCGGCGAGGGCATCGCCAAGCACTTCATGCGGCCGTACAACTTCAAAGTCTGGGCCTATCCGCCCGAGATGATGAACAAAACCTGGATCGGCGAACGCGTCGCGGTCCTCGACGCCGATCGCGCCCTCAAGAACGTCGTCCTTGAACAAGACGATTTCGGCTGGGGCCCCAACAACCGCTTCAAATACCCGCTCAAGGGCGGCACCGGCGCGTTCTACTCACGCATCGCTCAGTCGCTCGAGGGCAAGATTCGCTACGGCTCGACCGTCACCGGCATCGACGCAGAACGCAAGATCGTTCGCTTGGCCGACGGCACCGAAGAACCCTACGACGCGCTCATCAGCGCCATGCCCATTGACATCCTCGTCAACGACGTCGTGGATGATGCGCCCCAGGGCGTGCGCGAGAATGCCGCGGGTCTGCTGCACTCGGCGGGCCACATGGTCGGCATAGGCCTCAAGCGCAAGTGCCCGTCCACCAAATGCTGGATGTACTTCCCCGATGACAACTGTCCGTTCTATCGCGTGACCTACCTGAGCAACTACTCGCCCTACATGACCCCCAACCAGACCGGCGAGAACGACACGCATTACTCGCTGCTCTGTGAGACCTCCGAGAGCTCTCACAAGCCCGTCAATAACGACACGATCATCGAGGACACGATCCAGGGTTTGGAGAACGCGGGGTTGCTCGAGCCGGGCGAGCGCGATGACATCGTGAGTACCTGGTCCAAGCGAGTCGAATACAGCTATCCCACCCCAAGCGTCGAGCGCGATAACCTCCTCTCGGCGGTCGTCCCTTGGCTCGAAGACCGCGGCATCTACAGCCGAGGCCGCTTCGGCATGTGGAAGTACGAGGTCGCCAACACCGACCACACCCTCATGCAGGGCGTCGAGTGCGTCAACAGGTTGCTCCTGGGCGAGCCCGAGACCACCATCGGCATCGTCTATCGGACCACCGACGACGGCCGCGAAGCCGCCGACCACGAGAGATCCGTGGTCGCAGGCTCCGGCGAGAAGCGACTCAATGTCGAAATCTCCGCTCGCAAGCCCGCCGAGACCCGCTGAGGGCCCAGACCGCTCGCCAATCCTGTTCGGGTGTTGTCAACGTCGTTGGTTGCCGCTATCTACGTGAAAACTGGCAAAGTGGGGTGACCCTCCCCGCCCGATGCCTTTTTTCTTGGTAAATCAGGACGATTGTGCCAATCAAACCGTCGGACGCTTTGCGGCACGCAAGTTCATGGTTCACAATACCTCACACGGGGAGCGAGTGAGGTCCGTTCGTGGGGCCGCCGTCGCAAACCTGAGATGTGAGTCGCCGGCCCAATGGCCGCGCAGGGGTTGTATGAGCGCGCTGTCAAGACATTCCGAACAGCCTCTGTTCCTGACCGACTGGCAGCCAGAGGTCACGCAGATGCTCGACGAGCACCATCTCGTCGCCACCAGCGATACGCCCCGCCGTCGTCTGCACTTTGCGGCATCGCTCGCGCAGTTCCTCGAAAGTCTCCGACACACCGAAGTCTGCGTGTTCTACGGCCAGTTCATCCGCGATCTCGACTCATTCTGCCACCAACTCGAGCGGGCGATCCCCGGTGCTCCGCTGGAGCGCCGCATCTCCGGCCCGCGGAGCGTCACCGCGATGCTTCGCTCCAGGCAGACCTATCCCGGTCGGGCACCCAACAGGTACCGCTATTACATCTGGCACGACGCCGACCAGCTCGTCCGGGCCGACCAGGCTCTGTTCGGCAGGCTCGTGGACGCGATTGCCGGCGTTGCGGCCGAAGCCGAGTACGTCGATGACGACGCGCTGCTGATCCACCGCTCGGTGTTCATCGGCGGCGGCTTGCTCGATGTTTACGCCGACGATGCCAAGGGCCAGTTTCAGTCTTGGCACGATGACGGGCACGATGAGCCCTTCTGGGAAGTGGTCACGGGCATCGCCATGCCCCCGACTCGTCGCCTGCTGATCGACTCGCTCAGCATCTGAGGCACGCTCCATACCAAGCTCGGGTCTAAGGGCTTCGACTCAGCGCAGCTCGACCTCATCGAAGAGTTCTCGGGGCTCTCCGGTCGCGTCGAGTGTCTGCAGCAACACCCGCATCCTTGTCCCCGGGGCTATCCACTCAGGAAGCTGACCCAGGACGAACCGATAGGTCCGTGTGTGGGGGTCGTACGCCGGGCCGTTGAGCTGCATGTCGAACAGATCGATGCTCCACTGGCGTTTGCGATCGCCCTCGATCGCCTCGGCCGTGAGCAGTCCGACCCCCTTGATGCTGTCTTCCCAGGCGTCGAGCATCTCCACATAGAGCGTGATCACGCGCTGGTCCGAGGCGTCTCGCGACAGACTCGTGAGCGGATGCACTCGCAAGCGGGCCGGCGCAAAGGGCGTACGAACTGCCGAGCGCAAGACTTGCGGGTCCGGATCGCTCGGCGTGCGAGCGCCAGATTTCCCCGGGCCGCGACATCCCGCGACCAGCACCAGCCCGCAGCAAGCACCCAACCGTAATGCTCCTGTCATGGCACACTCTAGCCGCGCTCCGGAGACTTGCATCGCTCACGCCGCAGACCCATGCCGTCGAGCGTCGCGTCTGGTGGCGTCGAGTGTGCGGTTAAGCCGCTCGATCGCATTGGAGAGTTCGCGCTGCTGGAGCTCCACGCCTGCGAGCGCTTTGGTGCTCTCGCGTGCCAACAGCACCAGCACATCCAGCGCCTGGCGATCGGTCCGGATCCGCTCGTGGGCTTCTTCCAGTTGCCGGTCGCGCACGCTCGCCGCCCTGCGCTCACTGAGCCACATCCAGGCAATGAGCCCCGCAACGCCAAACTGCGCGACAGCCGAGACGATGTCCGGATCCGAGATCAATGCCAGGCTCCTTGCCGCGTGCTCACGCACGCGGCTCTGCTCAAATCTGTGTGAACGGGTCAATCATCTTGCGGAAGGTCGCGACATACCCCAGTGTCCATTCCCGTCCTCGATCGGTCCGGTCCTGCTCGAGAAGACTCACAAAGCTCATGTCCAACCACTGGCGAGCGTGCAGATCGATCAGCGTGCCCGGGGCGGGTGGATGCAGGAGCTGCGCGGTGATCGCGTCGCGCAGTTGCCACAACGCTGACTCGTTCTGGGCGATCAGCCGGCCGGTCACGAAGACCTCGAGCTCGATCAGCCCTTGGGCGAATGTCTGCGGCCCGAAGAAGCCAATGACCGCGCCGTTAATGAGCACCTGCCCCTGCTCACCTTGATGAAAGCGGTGGGGGCCCGATCCAAAGAGGTCCAGTCCCTTGAATGAACTCGCCATTGTCGCCTCCTGACCGCTAGGCCGTCTCGATTGTCACCGGGTCCTGATCACCGCTGGCGCTGATCGCGATCAACTCGATCCTCTGCAGGGCGCCCGACTGGCCGGTGAGTTCATGGGTCACGCGCATCACGACCGCCGAGGAACTGATCGCGCTGCCGCCCGCGTCGCTCGCGTTGGCGCTGGTCCGCAAGCTGAACGTCTGCGCATCGCCCGGCAGCGGTCCATCCAGTCCATCTCGCGACAGCTCACGCACGAGCTTGATCGTGACCTTCCGCTCTGGCGCATCGGCGAACACCGCGTGCGGTCCCAGATCACTCCATTCAACGACCTGACGCGACGCGGCTCGGTCGATCGCGACCGATCGGACATCCTCCAGCTCCAGCGATCCGAAGCGCACATGGCGCGGATTGAGAATCAGCATCTTCTAGCCCTTTCCTAACGATGCGGCGGGTTCGCAACCGGCGCGGTCATGCTCGGCGAAGCTGCACCACATTGAGCCGACGGGTCGCATCGGCCCTGCCATCGCCATCCAGATCCAGTTCGACCTGCACCCGCGCCCGCTCGCGTCCGACGAGGCTCGCGTACATCGCGGCGCGAGACGCAAGGTGCGAATCGCGCCCCGAGAGCGCTCCCGCGGCGGAATACGCCAGGTGCAGGGCGCCATACGCCTCGAGCAGCACCAGCGCTTCGGGATTCACGATGTCTGACTCGCCGGGCGAGGCCTGCGGATCCGATGGCTCGATTCCTGTTAAGCGCATCGCCTCGTGATGCACAATCTCCAGTTGCGGCCCGAACGTGTAGACGAGCACTTCCAGGTCGGTCCCCACATCCGGCGGCAGCACGACGTCCGTCACCGACGCCCGGATCTTCGACACCTCGACATGCGTCGCGTCCGTGCGTGCGAGCACTTCATGGGCAACGCCCGCAATGAGCACCACCGATCCCGCCTTCACGTTCACCAAATCGAAGTCGTGATCGAAGCTCGTAAGTGTGAGCGTCGTGCCGACGACATCGCCAACTCCCTTGATCAATCGCTGCCCGAGCCATGCGAGATCTCGGAACAGGTTTGGCTCGATCGCCGGTAGATCTCTATCGCCTGCAAACGCCATGTCCACTCCTTTCAGAGCCGCGTACGTGAGCACGCGGGCCTGGGACTCACCTCTCCACCTCGTGAAGACTCACTGCGGTAGCGTTCGGTGAGTTCGTAACTCCTGATCTTCCACACGCCCGATGTCCACGTGCTCACGCACGCGGCTCTGTCAAACCCCCGGCGGGCCTTTCGACCCGCCGGAAGGCGCCCGTGACTCCCCCAAGCACGCGCAGACACTCATTCCTTACGCGGCGAGCCCGTTGACCACGCCGTGGGCCATCTCGTTGCGGAACTCCATCGTGTACTCGCCCACGACCTGGCCCCGCGCCGCGTCGCCGGTCGCGGCCAGCGGCTTGAAGCCAAACTGACGCCCGCTCAACGGCATCACCTCCACCCGCGATGAATCCAGCAGAAGCATCGAATCACCCGGCACCCACCGACTCAGGATGACCCGCGCCACGCCGAAGTCGCTCTCGTAGACGCTCACGAGATCGCGGAATCGCTCGTCGTCGGGTGCGTACGCGCGAGCCGCGCTCGCGAAGCCGTTGATCTTGCGTTTCTGTGCGCCGTTGACGACGATCGTGTCGACCGAGCCGCTGGATCGCTCCCAGATCTCGCGCAAGGCCGCGTTGAGCACTTCCTCGTTGAGTTGGGTCCCGCCCGGCCCATCGCCCGGCGGGATCTCGCCGACCCCCGGCTGGAACACGTTGCTCTGGATCGTGTGCAGCAAGCCATTCATGGTCCGGCGCACGGTGGAACTGCCCTGCGGATCGGCGCCCGCGGCGACGCCGTTGATGACCGTGTTCTCCAGGTCTCGCAAGAGCTCGCGCAGGCGTTCTTGCTTCTGATAGTCCAGCTCATCGCTCACGCCGTGGGCACGTGCGGCTTGCATCGAGCCGCTGACCTCAATGGTCGAGCTGAAGATCTGGGTGTAGTTCTGCCTGCGGACACGGCTGGTGAAGCGAGCCTCCGA
>JAJDDL010000302.1 GCA_029260335.1 Phycisphaerales bacterium
GAGGATTCGTCTACCCCGCGAGCGAGATCTACGGCGGTCTCAACGGCTTCTGGGACTATGGCCCGCTTGGCACCCAGCTCAAAAACAACCTCCGAGACGCGTGGTGGCAGGACATGGTGCTCTCGCCGCCGATGGGGCCGGATGGGAATCCGGTGCAGGTAGTGGGGCTGGATTCTTCGATTATCCAGAATCCGAAGGTGTGGGAGTCGAGCGGGCATGTCGGGGGATTCAACGATCCGATGATCGACTGCCGAGAGAGCAAGTCTCGCTATCGCGCCGATCATCTGCGGTATCTCAGGGCGACGGGTGAGGATGAGGGCAGGATCTTCGCGTTCGTCGAGGGCGATGACAAGGGGCTTGAGCACGCGTTGAAGATGCTCGGCAGGTACGTCAAGCGCGACCTCGGGCGAGGCGATACCGAGATCCTCGACAACGAGAATCCCGACGTCGAGTTCCTGGCGCGGACGGTCGGGCCGAACGCCAAAGAGCCGGGCACGCTCACCGAGCCTCGCATGTTCAACCTCATGTTCGAGACATACACCGGTGCGATTCGCGATGAGGATTCCAAGGCCTATCTCCGTCCCGAGACAGCGCAGGGCATATTTGTCAACTTCAAGAACGTGATGGACACCACGCGCGTGCGCGTGCCGTTTGGTATTGCGCAGGTCGGCAAAAGCTTCCGCAACGAGGTGACGCCGCGCAACTTCATCTTCCGAAGCCGCGAGTTCGAGCAGATGGAGATGGAGTTCTTCTGCCATCCGAGTGAGGCGAAGCAGTGGTTTGAGTTCTGGCGCGACCATCGCATGGCATGGTGGAAGTCGATCGGGCTCACCGGCAGCGATTTGCAGCTTCGTCAGCATGACTCTGACGAGTTGAGTCACTATGCGAAAGAGGGCGTCGGGACCGCCGATGTCGAGTATCGATACCCGTTTACTTCCCCAGAGTTCGGCGAACTTGAGGGCGTCGCGCACCGCACCGATTTCGACTTGCAGGCTCACGCCAAGGGTGCGAAGGCCAAGCTTGAGGTGTTCGATCAGGAGCGCAACGAACGATACATGCCGCACGTGATCGAGCCCGCGGCTGGTCTGACGCGGGGCGTGCTTGCGGTGCTCTGTGAGGCGTACACACGCGATGAGAGCCGGGCGAGTTCAGAAATCATGAACTTCCACCCGCGACTGGCGCCAATCAAGGCTGCGGTATATCCCTTGGTGAACAAGGACGGCATGCCCGAGGTCGCAAGCAAGCTCGTCGGAGACCTTCGCAAGAAGTTCGGACGGTTCGGCATGATCGAGTACGACGCGAAGCAGGCCATCGGCAAGCGATATGCCAGGATGGATGAGGCGGGCTGTCCGTTCTGTTTCACCATCGATAGCGACACGCTGAGCGACCAGACCGTCACCGTCCGGGATCGCGATACCGCCGCCCAGGAGCGGATCGCCCTCGATCAGGTCCCGGCGTATTTGGGCGAGAAGCTCGATTTGTAGAAAAGGCCTCTGGATGGGTGAACCGGCCGCCTTTGAAAACAGACTGCAACGAAATGACGGCTGAAACCTAGAGTTCTAAAGGCCTAACAACCGCATTCTGGGGTATCACAGGGGGCGTGGCTCCTGTGGCCACGACGGTTCCGACGGCGACGCGGAGGGCATTGGCGTGTGGAAGTGGTTTGTGGGTGGCTTTGTCGCGTTGGTCGTGCTCTGTGGAGCCGGGGGTTGGTTCCTGAGCAGCTCTGAGCAGTTCAAGAGCCTTGTCAATCCGCCGGAGAAGGCGATCGAGGTGCGGCTGGAGACGGTCGCGACGCGCGATCTGATCCGAACAGTGGGGGCTCCGGGCAATATCGAGCCAAAGAGTGACGTGATGCTCTCTGCGCAGGTTTCTGCGCGGATCAGCGAGCTTCCCTTTGAGGAAGGCGACGCGGTCCAGAAGGATGATGTCGTTGTTCAACTGGATGACGAGGATTTGCAGGCGGCTTTGGAGAGTGCTGAGGCGAACCTGAAGGTCCAGCAGGCGATGCACGCCGAGGCCGTGGTGGGCCACCTCTCTGCTCAAGCATCCTATCGAAGCGAGCAAGCGAGGCTTGATGGGGCAAACTCGGCTTTGTCCGAGGCCACCGCTGAGGTTGGCAGGGTCCGAGAACTGTTTGACACGAAGGACAGATCACAAGCGGATCTGCAGCGGGCCGAGGCGAGCTTCGAGCAGCAAGAATCCAATGTGAAGATTGCCCAAGCCTCGGTGGAGGTCGCCGAGCAGAATGTGAAGCGGGCCGAGGCCGGCGTGTTGGGTGCCCTGGCCTCGATCGAGGTCTCTCAGGCCCAGATTCGCCGGGCGAAGAAGGACCTCACCAACGCGACGATTCACTCGCCCATCAGCGGAATCATCACCACGCTCAACTCTGAAGAGGGCGAGTTGGTTGTGGTTGGCACCATGAACAACGCCGGGAGCGTGATCATGGAGATCGCGGATCTCTCGGAAATGCTCTTCCAAGCGCGCGTGGACGAGGCCAATGTCACAAGCGTCGAGCCAGGCCAGGAAGTCGACGTGTTCATCAACGCTTACGGCGACGAGATCTTCAAGGGCGTCGTCCGCAAGGTCGGCCAGCGACGGCTCACCTACACCGACGGCACGTACTACTTCGAGACCGAAGTCGTCGTGATTCTCGAAGAGGGGCAGACCCTGCGCAGCGGCTTGACCGCGAGCTGTGAGATCCTTGTGGAGACGATTCCCGATGCGATGCAGGTGCCGAGCCAGGCGGTATTGAGCCGGCGGATCAGCGATCTGCCCAAGGAGATCGTCGAGGCCAGTGATCTGATCGACGATCGCAAGACGTTCACGTACGTCGTGTACACGGTCGCGAGCGGCAAGGCACAGGTGACGCCGGTGGTGATCGGCGCGAGCGATCTCAAGAACACAGTGATCCAAGCCGGGCTGGTCGAGGGCGATCGGGTGATCGCCGGGCCTTACAAGATACTCGAAGAGCTGAAGCACGGCCAACTCATCAAGAGTGACGACATTGCCACAGGTGAGATCGCCGGTGTGCTCGCGACCGACGGGGCGAGCGATCCAGTGCAGGAGCCCGCGGGCGGATGACCATCGAGATCAAGCAACTCGAGAAGACCTATAAGATCGGCGTCGAGCGCGTGCACGCCTTGCGCGGTGTCGACCTTTCGATCCAGAAAAACGAGTTCGTCGCGATCATGGGCGCGAGTGGTTCCGGCAAGAGCACGCTCATGAATATCCTCGGCTGTCTCGACAAGCCGACCAAGGGCTCGTACGTGCTCAACGGCAAGCCCACGCACAAGATGCGTCAGGCGGCGTTGGCTCAGGTCCGCAACGAAGAGATCGGGTTCATTTTTCAGAGCTTCGAGCTCTTGCCTCGGACCAGTGCGCTCAAGAACGTGATGCTGCCGTTGATCTACAGCAATAAGAACTGGCTCAGCGCCCAGAAGCTCGCCCGGAATGCGTTGGAGCGAGTGGGGTTGGGTGATCGGATGCGGCATCGCTCGAGCCAGCTCTCGGGCGGGCAGCGGCAGCGGGTTGCGGTCGCTCGGGCGCTCGTGAGCAATCCGAGCATTCTGCTCGCCGATGAGCCGACGGGCAATCTGGACACGAAGACGACCGAAGAGATCATCGATCTGTTCAATACGCTCCACGCCGAGGGACAGACGATCGTGATGGTCACGCACGAGGAGGATGTTGCCGACGCGGCCCAGCGGATTATCCGTTTGACCGACGGCAAGGTCGTGAGCGATTGTCCGACGCATGAGGATCCGGTTCACATGTCATTTCTGCACAGTGCGGCTCGAGCCGCGGCGGCGGCGGCGGCGGCGAAGCCGATCGCCGAGACCGTGGGCGCACCAAACGGCGGCGCAGCAACAGCGGTCGCACAAGCCGAACAGTGAGGGCAGTCATGTTCTTCGTCCGCACATTGTTGATGCTGCCTCGGCTGGTCACCCAGACTGTGTTCTTAGCGCTCGGCCAGATCTGGGCCAACAAGGTTCGCTCGCTCCTGACAACTCTCGGGATCATCATCGGCGTGAGCTCGATCATCGCGGTGGTCGCGGCCATGAAGGGGCTCGAGCAGAACATCCTCAACGAGTTCGAGACCTTTGGCGCTCGCAAGGTGTACATCAGCGGCGAACGCCCTCGCGAGCTGCGCAACAAGATCGCCTGGCGCGACGTGCTCCTCAAGCTCGAAGAACTCGAGGCCATCGAGGAGCACTGCCCGAGCATCACCATGATCACGCCGATCGTCCAGGGCGGGTACCCGGCGGAGTTCGGCAATACCAAGCTCGATGGCGTGCGGGTCACGGGAATCTACAACTCCTGGCACGAGATCGAAGGGCGGAGCGTGCTGATCGGACGCCCGTTCAACGACATCGACGAGCGCGAACGCCGTGACGTGTGCCTGGTAAATGACAAGGCGATCGATGAGCTGGGCCTGGATAGCGATCCGGTCGGCCAGACGATGCTCATCAATCAGAACCGATTCACGATCGTCGGATTGATCGAGACCGTGGAGCTGAGCGGCATGTTCGGTGGCGGAGAAACCAACGCCGAGATTTTCATTCCTGTGAGCACCGCATACCGGCTGAATCCGCACGGGTGGGTTAGCTACGCGATGGGCCAGCTCGCAGATCCGAACAAGTCTGAGGACGCGATCGCCGAGATCAGCGCGGTCCTGCGCAAGGTCCGAGGGCTCGAGGGTGATTATCCCGACACCTTCGAGGTTGGGGTCGTGCAGCAGTTCATCGATG
>JAJDDL010000303.1 GCA_029260335.1 Phycisphaerales bacterium
GCTTCGAGGTCGAAGTGGCGGACTACTTCGCAGTCCAAGGCCATGACCGAACGCCTGGGGATGGGTGAACCGGTGACCAGGGCCATGACCGAGATCGTGGCGAAGGGGTCGTGGCCGAGTTCCGGCTCGTGATCGCCGGAGGTCTCCAGTGCGCGGATGCAGAGTTTATCGGACGGGTCAAACTGGCAGATCGCGAAGTTGCGGCTATCGCGAATGAGCGTCTCGACGGTGTGGCCCTTGCGGACGGCGACGCTGATCAGGAGCGGTTCATCGGCACAGGCCTGGACCGACCGCACGAGGCAGCCGTTGCGGTGTCCGTCGAAGGCCGAGGTGATACCGAAGACCCCTGTAGGGAGCTGACCCAAGGCGTCGACAATGTTCTGTGGATACTCCATGGTGGCGTCACCAAATCGCCGCCGCCCGGGAAACCCCGAGACCTCTCTTCTCTTAAGGTGAGGCCCAACCGGGAGCGTGGCAAGCCTCATCGACAGGATTGAGCACTGATTTGTGCCAAACCTGTCGATGGCTGTGGATTCATGGCCCATCGCCGCCGATTCTACCCAAAATGAGTTGCAAAGTGTGGCAAAGTGTGTATGATTCCCAGATATGAACCGTGAGGCATTCCTCTGTGTTGTTCCTGGGCACGACAGAACTGATCATCGATACCAAGGGCCGGTTGGCTATCCCTGCAAAGTACCGGAATCGTTGGGATCCAGCGACCGATGGAGCGGGTTGGGTGATAGTCCCTTGGCCGGGCGGTGTGCTGAGGCTTTATACCGAGGGCCAGTTCGAGCGGCTGACAGCCCGCCTGGACGAGTCACTGATGCCAAGCGAACAACAGGCGGAACTGGACGCCCAGTTCTTTGGGCAGGCCGAGACGCTGAGCCCCGATTCAGCTGGCAGGATCACGCTGCCCAAGTCGCACGTGAAGCGTTGCGAGTTGCCAAACGAGGTTGTGCTGGTCGGGGCGCGCAATCGCCTGGAAATAAGGGCCCGCGAGGGCTGGCAGAGCAACAGCGACGAGCGGTTCGAGCGGTTGCCCGAGCTCGTGGAACGGATCGAAGCCAGGAAGGCAGATGGATGACTCGCCCAGAGCGCGCCAGGAGGGAGGCGTTCGGGCGAAACGAGGGCTGAGGCCCGCTCGGCGGGATCGAACGGAGACGCGCGATCCATGCCATTGACCTAGGTTTGGTTGGGACGAGAAGTGAGTCGTCGAGACGGTGGCCGCCCTCGCAAGGACGCGGGAGCATTGCTTCACCGGATCGCGCCCCAACACGCAAAGACGCTCGGTCCAGGGGCCGAGCGTCTCTTTTTCTGACTGCAAAAGGACCCAAAACTCGCTGCCCGATAAGCGTTGATCGGTAATCGGGGTGAACCAGTTCCGAACAAAGATCGCGCGAGGGGGCGTATGTTCGGGTAGGATGGACCAGGATCGATACCTGCCAACGAGGCAGAATCAAGGCTTGCCAACGAGGCGGGACCAGTCAGAACCACACGAAAGGGGCTTAGACATGAAGAAGACACTTGCATTGATCGCGCTCACCGGCCTTGGATTTACTCTTGGCGCCTGCAAGGGCGAAGAGGGCGACGCCAAGGACGACGCGGCCGACACCGCCGGTGATGTGGCTGATGAGGCGAAGGACGGCGCCGACGACGCCACCGGCGGCTGAATCCGCATTGATCAGAGATCAAGGGACCGCTCACCTGTTCAGGTGAGCGGTTTTTTTATGCGCGTGGCGTTTTCGAGTTGGCGGCTTGTTGCTCTGCGATCGCGTTGGACACAGCGGTCAGGAACGGCTCGAGGCGCACGCCGGAGGTACGGCGGAGGTAGATGCCTACGGGGCGTCCGCCGACGTCGACGCCGACGAAGCGGCGGAAGGCCGAGCGTGTGAGGCCGACGCCGATAAACAGTGGGATTGTGCCGAGGCTGACAAGCAAGGGCGTGGATGCGTCGAGGCCGGCGGGAAGGACTGTGGATGAGCTGAGCGCAGACATGGAGATTGCACTGACGATCGAGAGTGTGAAGAGCGAGAGGGACGAGGCGGTAACGAGCGAGCCGAGGATGAGTTGGAGCACCCAGAGGTGCGGCATGACTCGGACGGTGTCGACTGTTGAGAGCTGAACGATGGTGAGATTAGAGCTGATCATGGATCGCTCTTGGGAGATGAGGCGTTTGTTGGTGAGCGTGAGGCGTCGACGGCTGGCGAAGAAGATGCCGCGCAGGCCTACTTCGCTTGGCTTGGCGTCGAAGGTTTCGATCACGTGCTCGCCTGTGAGGAGTTGGATGTCTGGGGTTGCGCGCGAGCTTGTTCGAACGCGGTCTACGGGAGCGACGGCATCCTGATCGGCGAACTCTTCGGGAGCGCCTTCTATTTGCGGGACGTCCGGCGCTTGGATGACTGGGGGTCGGCTTGGCGCAGGGGTTGGAGCTCGCGCAGGGGTGGCGTGCAGGCCTCGGCCTTGCTTGTGGGTGACTTTCTGTTCGCGCTCGGCGGTGCGATCGACAACGCGGCTGATGAGGATGCCCTTGCTTGCGGCGAAGTCGGCGGCGTCGGTCTCGGTCTCGGCCTCGACCTGGAGGCGGGCGGGCTCGCCGGATTCGCGATAGGCACCCAGGACTTCGTATTCGCGCCATGACATTGCCTTAGGGTACGTAGCGCGGGAGTTGGATGTTGCGGGCCAAAGGCACTGGGCTCGCCCACCTCCCCCCACTGCTGGGCAAGCTGGGGGATCTGCTTTGTGGTGGCGCGCCTTTGATTTGGTCTAACGGAGGAGGCTGTGATGGCAGATGGGCATGAGTGGGACGTGTATCTGGCCGGGGAGATCCATAGCGATTGGCGCGAGCGGATTATCGAGGGAGCCGAGGGATTGGATATCGCGTTCAGCTCACCTGTGACCGATCACGATGCGAGCGATGATGTGGGGGTGCGGACGCTTGGTGCCGAGGCGAGTTCGTTTTGGAAGGATCACAAGGGCGCGAAGATCAACGCGATTCGCACGCGCACGGCGATCGAACGTGCGGACCTGGTAGTGGTTCGGTTTGGTGAGAAGTATCGGCAGTGGAACGCGGCGTTTGACGCGGGGTATGCGGTAGCGAATGGGATCCCGATTGTGACGTTGCATCCGGAGGAGCATGATCATGCTTTGAAGGAGGTGGATGGGGCGGCGCAGGCGGTGTGTCGGACGGCGGAGCAGGTGGTGGAGATTCTGCGGTATGTGACTGAGCAGGGGTGATGTTGGTTTGGACCGGGTTTGGAGCCGACGGCACCGACCTGCTAAAGCCGAGGTTGGTGGCACGGGAGTTGATACACTGGGCGGACGGCGGGCTTGGAGGCCGTTGGGGTGGATGTCAATAGGGAGTTTTCGATGAGTCAGACTACGCGTAGGCAGTTTCTTGCGACCTCTTCATCGGCCGTCGTCGGGACGAGCCTTGCCGGGACGAGTTTGGCCGGTTCGCTCGGCAAGTTCGCGTATGCGGGCGGGAGTGATGAGGTTCGGGTGGCGCTCGTTGGGTGCGGTGGACGCGGGACCGGAGCCGTGGCGCAGATTTTCAATACGTCGGGGAGCACGAAGCTGGTCGCGGCGGCGGACGCGTTTCGTGGGAAGGCCGATGCGGCGCTGGGGAATCTGCGGAATCACGACGCGGGGAGCGTCGATGTGCCCCAGGATCGGATCTTCACGGGGCTCGATGGGTACAAGCAGGCGATTGACTCAGATTGTGATCTGGTGGTGATCGCGACGCCGCCGGGGTTCAAGCCGCAGCAGTTTGAGTATGCGGTCAACTCGGGCAAGCACGTGTTTATGGAGAAACCGGTGGCGACCGATGCGCCGGGGATCCGGCGGGTGCTTGCTTCGGTTCAGGAATCCAAGCGCAGGAATCTGATGGTGGCGATCGGGCTCCAGCGACGGCATGAGCCGAAGTACATGGAGACGGTGAAGAGGATTCATGACGGGGCGATCGGCGATGTGATCTTGTCGCGCGTGTATTGGAACGGCGGCGGGATCTGGTATCGCGATCGCCAGCCGGGTCAGACCGAGATGGGCTTTCAATGCGACAACTGGTACCACTTCAACTGGATTTGCGGCGATCAGATCGTCGAGCAGCACATCCACAACCTCGACGTTGGCTGTTGGGTGAAGGGCTCGTATCCGGTTGAGTGCAATGGCATGGGCGGCGGCGAGATGCGTGTGGGAGGCGATCGGACGAAGTCTCAGATCTTTGATCACACGTTCTGTGAGTACACGTTTGCCGATGGCACGAAGATGATGAGCCAGGGGCGGCATCTGGATGGGGGCTGGATTAATGTGAGTGAAGCCGTGCATGGGTCGAAGGGCACGGCGAATCCGTCTGGGTCAATCGCGGGTGCGAATCCTTGGCGGTTTGAGGGTCGGAGCCCTGCGGGTCATCAGCAGGAGCAGCACGATTTGATCGAGGCGCTTGTGCGCGGTGATATTTACAATGAGGGCGAGTATGGCGCGCACTCGACGTTTACGGCGATCTTGGGTCGCGAGGCGTGCTATAGCGGGAAGGTCTTGAAGTGGGACGAGTTGCTTGCTCGGGGTCGGAATTTGGCGCCGGGGATTGATGATTACACGATGGACTCGACGCCGCCGACGATGCCGGGGCCTGATGGTCAGTATCCGGTGCCGGTGCCTGGGAAGTACAGTCCGTTTGAGGGTGAGAAGGGTTGAGATGGTTGGCCAGGGTGAATCCTGGCTAGCTGCTGGGCCTCGACAGGGGGCGCTGCATTTGAATCGACGAGGCCCGGGCTTGCGCCCGGGTTTCTTTTTACCCGAGTTGGCACGCTGGTTAGCAGCCTTGGGCGAAGAGGTCGAGGTAGGCGAAGAAATCGTCGGCGTCGATGACTTCGTCGCCGGTGATGTCGGCGCGCGAGTCGCCCATTGCGAACAGATCGAGGTAGGTGAAGAAGTCCTCGGCGTCGGCGTCGCCGTCGCCGTCCAGATCCGCCGCGCAACCTGAGGCGAGAGCGAAGATATACGCCGAGCCGCTGTTTGAGCCTGCGTCGTCGTTCAGTTGCGCCCCGATGACGGCTGTGTCGCCACTAAGCGATGCGCTGACCCCGAACCGGTCCCGGAGGCTGCCATCGTCAGACCACAGCTTGGTGACCTGTTCCCATGCACCGTCGATCTTGCGAAAGACGTACGCCGAGCCGCTGTCCCTGCCCGGGTAGTCGTGCAAGTGCGCCCCGATGACGGCCGT
>JAJDDL010000304.1 GCA_029260335.1 Phycisphaerales bacterium
GACTACGTCGAGGTCACCGTCAACAGCCCTATGGGCGATGCGCTCATGAAGTGCGAAGTCGGCGAGGTCATCTCGGTAAAAGCCCCACGGGGAACCAAGAAGTTCGAGATCCTGGAAATTCTCTAGGATCCATCCCGTCTGGCTCTATATTTGCGTGCGACGAAACTGCGCTGCTTTGGGCACTGAAACCGGTGCATTGCAAATCCGAACGAAGGTCGCCTGGCCCGCGGGTCTGGCCGACGTTCCAAGACCCAGGCCTGGAGAACCACGATGTCGACTAGCCGTCGTTTGACATGTGCCGTGCTCGCCACCTCGCTTACTTGTCTGGCCGGCTGCAACATGTGGCCGCAGGCCAGATTCAAGGAAACCCGCCAACTCATGGTCTCGCATGAGCCGGGCACGGGCGTAGATATCCAGACCAAGAACGGCGCGATCGACGTCCGCGTTGCCCAGGTCGATTCGGTCGAAATCGACGCCCATCTCAAAGCGATCACCCAAGAGAGGCTGGACCTGACCGACGTCGTTGCTTCCCGCCTTGAAGACGGGACGCTCTACCTCCGAGTCGATTGGCCCGAAGGCGGACGCAGGGGGAGCGAAGGCTGCAGCTTCGATATTCGCCTACCCGACGCTTACGGCGCGAATCTCGAAAGCTCCAACGGTGCGATCACGCTCGTGGGCATCAGCGGTGAGGCCAAGCTCCGCACCAGCAACGGCAAGATCCGGGTCGAGAACCACGACGGCAACGTGCTTGCCGACACAAGCAACGGCTATGTCGAACTCGCCCAGATCACCGGCGCGGCAACCGTGGACACGTCCAACGGCGCGGTCAGGGTAGAGCTCGACGATGCCTCCAGCGGCCCACTGAGCATCAAGACCTCTAACGGCTCGGTGCATGTCACCGTTGGCCCCGCGTTCGCGGGCGAACTCGGCGCTCGCACCTCCAACGGCCGTCTCAAGCTCGTCGGATTTGAGCCGGGCGAAATTGCTGAGCAAGGACGCCGCAACTGCAGGCTGCAGGCAGAATCCGCGTTGGGGACCGCAGTCGACAGCACATCCAGCGTTCGCAGCAGCAATGGTTCCATCACGCTGACCCGTCGAGGTGGCTGAGGGGCTCTCAGGGCGATTTTGAGCTTACCGGGCCAAAGATGTCACCAAGTCTGTGAATTTGGGTTATTGGGCCCTTGCAACAGGGTCCCACACGTTGCGAATACACCTGTAAGCCCCTATCATGGCGAGATAGGTACGGACACTGCCACGCATTCCCAGGAGGCACTGTGAGGAGGCAAGGCGGATTCACGCTGATCGAACTGCTCATCACCATCGCCATCGTTGCGGTGTTGATTTCGATCATGCTCCCGGCCCTTGGCGGCGCTCGCTCCTCGGCTCGATCCTTCCGATGCCAGATGTCTCAACGGGCGGTCGCGTTTGACTTCGCGATCTTCGCCGACGACCTGCTTCACGGCGCTCGTGGTCAGGACGATCGCCTTCCTGATGATCAGTTCCGTCTAGAGACCTTCCAAGAGAAGCAGTATCAGATCGACGAGTTCTGGGGTTGGGGATCCACCCAGGTCAGAGAGCTCCCATTTGAGGGCAACGATCCGATGCGTTGTCCTTCAGTCGAAGGACCGGTCGAACTGCACCGCGACACCGCTTGCTCACGCGGCGGGGTCTTGCCCGCGAAGAACATCTCCTTTGGATTCAACCTTCGTCTGCACCGCATCGAAGAAGAACGCGATGGGCGAGTCGGTTTTTATGCGGTGAAACTCACCACCGACATCCTCTCGCATCCGGGCGTTCCGTTGCTCTGGGATGTCGATGGCGCGAAGGCCGACGCCAATGGCGTTTCGCCTGTGTTCTCGGCGCCGTCCATGGATAGCCGGGGCCCGTTCGCCAACGATCGCTATTGGTTCCCAGGGATGCGTCACGCCGGTTCGATGAACCTCACGTTCATCGATGGCAGCGTTCACGCTACTCGGAGGCCCCTTGAAGACTCGCTCGAATGGGGCTATCAGCCGAAACTGCGATGATCGCACGCCCGCTCGCTGAGCCCCCGCGATGACGATCCGAGTACGCTTTGCCATGCTCCTCCTGATGTTTGGAGTGGCCGTTCTGCTCAGCATCTGGACGGCGTGGTCGTCGTTCGCGATGATCCAGCGCGAGGTCTCCGAACCGACCCAGACGATGTCGAGTGTGCTCAGGTCGTTAAGGACAATCAAACGAGGCGCAGAATCACAGGCCGACGCGCTCCTAGGCAACCCGAGCTGGGACGAGATGGGGCCCGGCACCGAGGGGCAAGGCGTTCGTGGCACTCGCTCGGGTGATCCGCCACCATTCGACCACGCACAGTTCGAAACAGCTCGTTCTAAGATGGCAGCCCAGTTTGCTTCGCTCCAGCAAGAAGAGAGCTTGCGGGTTCGTGCGGGGCTGGCGATCGGCGAGAACCTGGAGAAGCGCGTCGAGAAGGCCCAGGAGGATGCTCTGCGCTGGGCCGAGACCCAAGATGAAGCCGCGATGCGCAGTGCCGGGCGCGCGTACTTCCAGATCCACGAGTTGATTGAAAGGATTGAGGGACGGATTCTCGACGACGCGCAGTTGGCCGAGAAGTTCGACAGACAGCTCAGGCACCGCCTCTTCATGGTTCTGGGATTGGTCGCGGGCCTCGGTGCCCTTGTTG
>JAJDDL010000305.1 GCA_029260335.1 Phycisphaerales bacterium
GCACGCCGCCTGATCCCAGACCCAATTCCCCACTATGCCTCTGTGGTGAATCCTCTCCCAGACCGCTCCGCATTCAGCTTCTACCCTCAGCCGTGACCACGGCAAAGGCAGATACGAAGCTCTTCTCCCGCCTGGCGATCGCCGCGGGCGACATCAAGCTTGCCCACTCCATCTTCGCGCTCCCGTTTGCCCTCCTCGCCGGCTCCATGGCCATCAAACCAGAGACCTCCGTCGGCACGATCGCAACCATGCTCGCGCTCATCGTCCTGTGCATGTTCTTCGCCCGCACCTGGGCCATGATGATCAATCGGATCGTCGATCGGAAGTTCGACGCGAGCAACCCCCGCACCGCCGGGCGAGCGATCGCCGCCGGGCGCCTCGGCGTGCGCGAGGGCTGGCTCATCGCACTCGGCGCGGGCCTGGCGTTCTGGATCGGCGCCGCCATGTTCTGGGTCTTGTTCAACAACTTCTGGCCCGCAGCGCTCGCCGTCCCCGTCCTCGCTTGGATTGCTTTTTACTCGCTCACCAAGCGATTCACCGCGCTGTGCCATGTGTTCCTCGGTGGAGCCCTCGCCGCGAGCCCGCTCGCCGCAGCTCTGGCCGTGAACCCTGAGAGCCTGGCCAACCCGGCGATCTGGTGGCTCAGCGCCATGGTCTTGCTTTGGGTCGCGGGCTTCGACGTGATCTACGCGCTCCAAGACCTCGAGTTTGATCGAGGCCAGGGGCTCAAGAGCGTGCCCGCTCGGCTCGGGCCGGACGGGGCCGCGTGGGTGAGCCGGGTCCTGCACTTTGCGGCCCTCGCCGCGCTGATCCAGGCCCGGGAGCTCGATCCTCGCTTCGGCTGGATCTTCGGCGTCGGGGTCGTGCTTATCGCCCTGCTGCTGGTCATGGAGCACCTCGTGCTCGCTCGGCGGGGCGAGGCGGGCCTGGACATGGCCTTCTTCACGCTCAACGGCATCGTGAGCGTCGTCCTCGGCGCGACCGGCCTGATTGATCTGATCATCTGAGTCACCCCTCACACGCAGTCTGCGATCCGTGAGCTGGTGGAACCTGGGCGGTGGCCCGCGCATACTTCATGCAATGCCCAACGGATCCGCCGACACCTTGCAACAAGCTCAGGACGATTTCGTCAGCGTCTGGGGCCGGATGGCCAGCGCCTGGGGCATCAGCCGGACCATGGCCGAGGTTCACGCGCTGCTCTATATCACAGGCGACGAACTCTGTGCCGACGACGTCATGGAGAGGCTGAGCATCTCCCGGGGCAACTCCTCGATGTCCCTCCGCGCACTGCTCGACTGGGGCGTGATCTCCAGAGCCCACAAGCGGGGCGATCGCAAGGACTACTTCATCGCCGAGCAAGACGTGTGGACCATGTTCCGCGCGATCGTGCGCGGCAGGCTCAAGCGAGAAGTCGAGCCCTTGGTCGCGTCGCTCTTTGAACTGCGCGACCTGTCTCGTCGAGAAGACGGACACGACGATTCCCATATCGAGCAAGACAAACGCCTGGGCGTGTTGCTCGAGTTCTTCCAGCTCCTCAGCGCCCTCGCGGCAAGGTTCGCCGGCCCCTCCGGCGAAGGCCTACGCGCCGCCGCGAGCCTGCTACGCGAGGCCGACCCGAACGAGACGTTCGAAACGCTCGACGAGTCTGAATGAATCGCGATTGAGCACGGTGCCGTGGTGCGAGGAGGCCTTGCCACGAACGCCACGCGAATGTGCAAAGGCCTGGATAGGTGCAACTTCGACCAATCCGCGTGGCATTCGCTCGAAGACTCGCTCATACCACGCACCGTCTTGCATCATCTGGACGAGATCCAGCCCAAAGAAAAAACGCCCGACCTCCGCGAGGCCAGGCGTTTGATTTCAAACTGATTTGCGGCTTACTTCCGCCCGCCGATCACGAAGCCGATGACGAAGAACACGAGAATCGCCCCTGCGAGCCCGCCGCCGATCATCATCGGATTGGGCGGCAGTTGCGAGAGCATGCCGTTGGTCGCCGCATCCGCCGAGACGCCCTTGGACTGGCCGATCATGACCAGAGCCACAAGTGCGACGGTCGCAAGGATCCCGATCGCCATGACGAACGACGCAAAGCCGACCGCGGCGGACCACTTGGGATCAACCGCCTCCGCTGCAACCATGAGCCCAACAGGAGCCGACGAGGTCTCGGCCTCGGTCTGCGCGGTTGTGGATTCAAACAGAGCACCCGCGGCTGCATCTTGGCCGATGCCGGTGTCGCCCGAGTCGCCGTAGACATCCTGGAGCAGATCGGCACCGAGTGAGGTGTCATCGCTCTCACGCGTGAGATCGAGCAGGCCCGATCCCGACGCTGCAGGGTCCATCGCAAAGTCCGGGGCAGTCTCACCCGCGGTCTCGGACATAACCGTCTGAGCGCTGGGGTCTGCGACTTCGGTATCCTCGGCGTCGAAGATGCTGATGCCCGTGCCTTCCTTGGAATCGGCAAGGCTAATGCCTGAGGCCGAGCCGCTGGAGGCGAGGCTGATCGGCTCGAGGTCATCGGCGATATCGATCGCGCCGCCGTCATCTTCATGGGCCAGCAGGTCGACCTGTTCGATCTTGAACATCAGCCGATCGCGGTCGCGGAACTCTTGGAGCTGACCGCTGGAGGCCATTTCCTCGACCTCTTGGACCGACTTGCCGAGCTTGTCGGCGGCCTCTTCGAGCGTGTAGAACATCTTCGCCATAGCCAAATGCCTCCCAATCGCTGAACCCACCCAGCGCGACCCTATTCTAGGCCCGTGCCGAGACATCCGAACCAAACCCGGGCCCGGTTCCGCAGGCCCATGGCCCCCCGGCCAATCGAGCCAATCGAGGTGACCCATCCCGCGGTCTCGCCCGATCTGGATGGCCTGCGAGTGCTCCAGATTGCCGATCTGCACGTCCGTCGCCCGCTCGGCGAGCGGTCCACTATCGGTGAGCTGATACGCGGCGTCGCCCAGACCCCCGTCGACCTGGCGCTCCTCAACGGCGACTTCATGCACCGCCCCGGCCACGAGAAACGAGCCTTGGAAGTCCTGGAACGGCTCATCAACGCACTCGATGCCAAACTCGGCGTCTTCGGTGTTTTCGGCAATCACGACTCCGGACCATTCCAAGAGCAAGCGAGAAAGCTCGAAGGCGTCCAATGGCTGCTCAACCGAGCTGCATCGCCATGCAAAGGCCTCCGGCTCGTCGGCGCGAGCTACCCCGAAGATCTCGCGTCGGCGGTGCTCGATGGCGCGCGAGCAAAGAACGAGCTGGTTCTCGGACTCTGTCACTACCCCAACGAGCTGATCGCCGCGAGCGAACTTGGCGTGGACGTGCTCTTCGCAGGCCACACCCACGGCGGCCAATGGCGGCTCGGCAAGCGGTTCAGCCCCCACACCTCGTGCGACCTGCCCTGGCACCAGGCCTCGGGCTTGCTTCGCTATCGCCAGAGCGTGTGCGTGATTTCGCGCGGCCTCGGCGAGGCCGTATTTGAACAACGCATTAGCTGCGCACGCCACGCGCCATTAGTGACCTTGCGACGCGGACCGATCGCCGGCCCCGTCGATGCTCGCGTCGATGAGGTCCGGCGCGTCACCGTGTGGTGAAGAGAAAACTGCGGCCCAAGGAGGCCTTGGCGCAAGCCTGGGCTGCGGTTGTTCCGGCATCACCGGCTGCGTTCGATTGTCCCACAAGCCCAGGCTCGCGCCAGGGCCTCTTCTTATCCCCGTCGACGACGCGCCAAGCCCATTCCGCCAAGCAGAAGCGCTGCGGTGGCCGGCGTGGGAACGTTGGTGATAGACAAGTCGTCGATGATGCCGCGCGGTGCCGTGAACTCGCCATTGAGCATCGCGTACAGGTGCAACTGGTCAAACTCACCGGCGGCGACCGAGAGCGTCTGGAACGCGCCGTTGTCGCGCCCGCCGAGATCGCTGATGAAAAATGAGTCGGTCGCGACAACCACGTCGTCTTGCACGGCATCCAACCGATACTCGATGCCGCCCCAGGGCCCGTTCTCCAGGTAGCCAAGGTCCAGACTCGCCGATTGCGCCGGATCGTCGAGGCTCATCCAGATAGACGCGAGCGGGCCGAGCGACAGATTGGGACCGGTGATAAACGCGCGACCGAAGGTCAGCGTGTTCACCGGGCTGCCGAACGCAGGGAACTCGTCGTACCAGACATCGGCCTGCTCGATAATGAAATCGTTGCCGAGTTCATCAGGGCCGAACGGGACGCCGTCGGGAAAACGTCCACTGACATTGTTCGCGTCGTGATACGCAACGCCTTTGCTGGCAAACGACTCGCCGAGCGTGCCCTCGCGAAAACCCTCATAGTCCTCGAACACATCGGCTTGAGACACCGTCCCAAGCGCAGCGAACGCGAGCAATACGTATTTCATCTCTCTCTCCTCCTGTGCCTCTCGGCGGCAAGTCCTACGGAACCGGAGCACGAGCGGTTGCACAACCCAATCGAAAAGAGGCCC
>JAJDDL010000306.1 GCA_029260335.1 Phycisphaerales bacterium
GAAGAACGGGTAGACGCCCTTCCTCACGAGCCAATTGCGTCAATCCACCGGTGTGCCACTGGCGGTTTGCCCGCATGTGCCGTGTAACCGGTGACTTTCGCACTGGCGGGCACGCCGCCAGTGGCACCAACCAAGGACTCATTGCAACTTCCTGGGCGGCGTGCAGATGCCATCATTCACGCAAGATGCTCTCACAGTCGGGCCTGGGATTCTCGCGACGCCAGAGCTTCACTTCGACTCAGGAAGCTTCCTTGGTGATCCTCAGAATCTCCTGCACGCTCGTGTCGCCGACGGCGGCCTTGCGCATGCCGTCATCGCGGAGCGAGACCATGCCCCGCTCCAGACACATCCGGCGGAACTCCGAAACGTTGGGATTACGCGCAACGATGTCGCGCAACGCGTCGTCGACCACAAGCAACTCGTAGATGCCCACGCGACCGGCATACCCGGTGCTTCGGCACTTCTCGCAACCCCTGGGCTCCCAGAGCTGATCGACGGGCAAGCCCTGCATCTCGAAGTACTCGCGCATCTCCTCGGTGCCCTCGCCCTGCTCCTTGCACTTGGAGCAAAGCCGTCGCGCCAGACGCTGGGCGAGCACGCCGTTGACCGCCGCACCGAGCAAGAACGGCTCCAGGCCGATATTGACCAATCGCGTGATCGAACTGGGCGCATCATTCGTGTGGAGCGTGCTGAGCACGAGGTGGCCCGTGAGCGCGGCCTGCACCGCGATCTGCGCGGTCTCAAAGTCACGGATCTCACCGAGCATGATCACATCAGGGTCCTGACGCATCAGCGCACGAAGGGCCGCACCGAACGTCATGCCGATCTTCTCGTGCGTCTGGGTCTGGGTGATCCCGTCCAGTGAGTATTCGACCGGATCCTCAACCGTCGACACGTTGAGCTTGCCCTTATCGAGCTGGCGCAACGAGGAGTAGAGCGTGGTCGTCTTACCCGAGCCGGTCGGTCCGGTGACGAGGACGATGCCGTGGGGCGAGCGAACCTGCTGCCTCCAGAGCTCGAGCGTTTGCTCCTCGAATCCCAGATCCTCAAGCTGCACGTTGATGCTCTTGGTGTCGAGGATACGCATGACCATCTTCTCGCCGAAGGGCGTGGGAAGCGTGGACACACGAAGGTCGAGCTTGCGTCCCGACACAACGCACTTGATGCGGCCGTCCTGGGGAATGCGTCGCTCTGAGATATCCATGTTCGCCATGATCTTCAGGCGACTGGTGATCGCGGCGCTCATGCCCTGGGGCGGGTTCATCATCTCGAACAGCGTTCCGTCGATGCGGTAGCGCACGCGGAGCTTCTTCTCGCTCGGCTCGACGTGGATATCACTCGCGCCTTCCTTGATCGCGGTCTGGATGATGTAGTTGACATAGCGGATGACCGGGCTCTCGCCGGCCTTGGCCTCAAGGCTGTGATCGTCCTCGCTCTCCTTGGTGACCTCGACGTCGATCTCCTGCACGTCCGCCAGGATGTCGTCCAGGTCCTCGCCGTCATCCTCGCTCTCGTCGTCCATCAGCTCGATCGCGCCGCGAACATCCGCACCCGTGACCAGCACGAGCTTCACGCCCGGCACCCCCAACGCTCTCTTGACCTGATCCAGCACGAATACGGCATTGGGCGTCGTCGCGCCAATAACAACCCGCCGGCCTTCGCGGCGCAGTGGCATCACGACGTTCTTCTTGCAGAACTCCAGGCTCAATCGCTGCACGAGCCCTGCCTCGAACGAATCGAGCCCTTGCTCGGAATCGATACGCTCAAACGGCAACCGGGCGATCTCGGCGACCGCCTGCTGAATCTCGATCTCGTCGGCACCCTGCTCGACAAGCACCTGCCCGAGCGTTGCGCCCGGCGTCTGCTTGATCACCTGCTGAGCAACGGTCATCTGCTCGCGCGTCACGACTCCTCGTTCGAGGAGCACCTCGCCCAGCGCCAACTGCTCAGAGCTACTCTCGGCCTCCGGCGTGTAGATCTCACTGGTCGCCGAGCCCGCGAGCTCGCCTTGTGGGTCCCCGAGTTTGGTGATGCCCGTCTCACCGCGAGCCTTGACCGGCAGGTTGCGCTTCGGCCGCGCAATCGCCTTGTCCTCGGGCTTCGGCTCAGGGCCCTCCGGCAGGCTCTGCTGCTCGTCGGCCTTGTTCGAGTCGACGCCGAGCCGATCCATGATGTCGTCGATGCTGTACTTGGCCAAAGCTCTCTCCGCTATCCGGGCGGCCTGTTATCGTTTGACACCCGGTCCGTGGGTTTGAGGCGTGATCGTGTGCCGCATGCCATCTGCCTCAAGAATCACCGCCTGCGGCAGAATCTGGCTGACAATAAAGAAATCACCAACCGGATCGCCCACACCGACGACCTTGCTGTCGATCGACGCCTTGGGAGAACTGGAGTACAGAATCGTGCCCAGCCGAACGCGCGAGAGGGCGTCCTGGATCTCCCGCTCGCGGGTCTCATCCGCCCGCTTCTGATCCTCGATCAACTTCAGTCGCTCACGCTCGGCCCGCGCCTCCGCGTCGGCGGCGTTGGTGTCTTCCTTGATGATGCCGATGAAGAACGGATTCGAGCCCGCGTCGGCCGCGGCGATCTGCACGCGAGAATCGCTCTGCTCCAGATCGCTCAATACGTCCTGAAACCGTGCATGGTCGGCCGGCGTGTACTGGCTCTCGAACGACAGTGGCTGGTCCTTGAACTCCATGCCCGACTTCATGCCCGTCTCACGCATCCAGTAGATCGCCCCGCCGCCAATCGCGACGACCAAGGCCACCGTGATCTGCGTCGTCGCGATCCGCGTCTTCTTGGGCTTGCCAATGCTCGCGGCATCGCCCTCGCCCAGATCGCGGAACATCGCGTGCGCAGGAGTCTGCTCACTCTCCGGTGGACTCTGATTCGCTAGCTGATCCTCGCTCATGAAATGCTCCCGTCCTGAAAGTAGATGCTCAGGGTGAAGTCAATCTCGAACTCGCCGTCCTTCTTCGAGTCTCGCTTGAGTGTCATCGAGGGGATCCGGGTCTTTCTGGGCAGTTGCTCCACCGCGAGCAGGAACTCATAGAACCCGCTGTCACGCCACTTGCCCGTGGTCGTCATCTCCAAAGGCTGCTCGTAATACAGACCGGCAGGCATCGGCTTCTCGCTCTGGAGCGCAGGCGAGGAAAGCCCCGAATCCACCGCCAGGTCCGAGACCTTGCGCACGATCGAGTCCACGCCCTTGTTGCTCGGCAGCTGCGCCTCGACCTCGGCAATCCGAAGCTCGAACTGCGCGATCGCCCGCTCAAGATCTTCCGTCCGCGCCGTCTGCTCCTTGAGCTTGTCGAGCGTCCGCTCCTTGTGCTCGATCTCCTTCTTGGCTCGCTCGATCGCCAGATTCTGCGGCTTGAACACCAGGAACATGCTCGCGACAGGAATCGCAAGGAGCACCAAGAGCAACACCGTTTCGCGTAGTCCAAACTTCATCGCTCAGTCCTCCTTGTCGCCGAAGGCCGCGAAGATCGATCGCAGCGACATCCCAGAGTCGTCCGATTGGGTCGCGGGCTCGTCACCATCCTGTGCGTCATCCCCGCTCGCCACGGCATCCTTGTCTTGCAACCCGCCTTCGCGATAGCGGGCGAGATCCAACGCGTTGGGGTCCACGTTCTCGACCAGCTTCGCGACGATCTGGAACTTGCGGAAGTCTTCCTTCTCGATGACCGTTTCTTCGATCGTCTCCAGCTCCAGATCTGTCAGCAACGCGCACTCCGAGAGCGACGCGAGGTAATCGGTGATCGACGCGTTGTCCTTGCTCACACCGACAATCGTCAGCGTGTGGATATAGCGGGGCGGCTGCACGCGCGGGCGAGCCTGCGCGTCCTCCTGATTCTTGTCATTCACCGACGCGGACTTAGAGAGATTCCGCACCTGGCTCTTGGCCTGCCCCCGCGGGTCGCCCGAGGATTCCTTCACGCGCTTGCCCTCGAGCGTCAACTCCAGAATGTCCAGGTCGTCGTTGGGACGCCGAGTGTTGAGCTCGGCGAGCAGCACCGAACGGCCGAAGTTCTCGTGCAACGCGTTGACGATCTCCGCCTTCTCGGCGATCTCGGCCTGTCGCTGCTCCAGCTCGTGCAACTGCTTGATCTTCCCGGCCTCGCTCTCGTAGGCCAAAGTGATCTGCTCGTCCTGGTCCCGCACCGCCTGCCATCGCCGGTTGGTGACCAGGAACGCCGTCACGACGCCGCCCATGATGACCATGAAGAGCAAGACCGCCAGGAAGTTGGCCCGATGCTCGGCCCGCGCTTCGACATACTCGCTCGGTAAGAACGAGCCGCCCGCCGCGGCCGATGAGGAAGAGTTAAACATCCGTGTGCCTCCTTAGAGATCCGTGGGGCTCAGGCACGCGCCCAGCACTGTGGTCCATCCCGGTCGGGCCGACTTGAAATCGATGCCGAAAACCGGCTCCTTGCCCGTGCGAGCGACCCTCGCCATGGGGTCCGCCTCGTGGCCCGGCAGCCGAACCGTGCGAGCGACATGCTCGCACAACGCGCGATGCTGGGACTCGCCTCCCACAAACACGATCCGGGCCACCGCGCGATCGGGAAACACCGACGCGTGGTAACGCAGAGACATGCTGATTTCATCGGTGAGCATCTCCAATGGTTCGGAGAGATCGACCTTGCCCGAAACCGTCGCGGTCGCGGTGCCGCCGCCAGAGCCCATCGCCGCGTCGAGCGCGGCCATGCCCGTGGAACTGCTCGCGGCCGGGGCGTTGGCGACCAAAGACTCCATGGACTGGCGGTACGAGCTCGCCTTGTCCAGATTGAAACCAAGCTTGTCGCGAACGACCTCGTCGAGCTGACGCCCGCCCATGTCGATCGTTCGGGCAAAGACGATGTCGCTCGCGTGAGCAATCACCACACGGGTCGCCGACCACCCAAGGTCGACATAGAGCGTTGGCTCAGACTCTGCAATGCCCACCCCCGAGAACCCGCGCAGCAGCGCGAGCAACTCCGGATGTAATCCAACAACCTCAAGCTTCGCCGACGTCAGGCTCTCCATGAACCGGCGAACCTGCTCGCGAGGGGTAGCCATGCAAATCAGTTCGGTCCGCCCGCTCGCGTTCTTGGGCGCCAACGCAACCTCATGCGAGCGGATCACCAATGCCTCGGGCGGACAGTTGAGCTCGGCGGGAATCGCCGACTCCAGCACCGCCTGCGCGTTCACGCCCTCACCCAACGCCACCTGCATGTGCTTGCAGAACGTGCTCGACGAAGGAATCAGGCACGCGACCCGACGGCCCTTGAACCCGCCCTTATCAATCAGCTTCGGCAGCTGCTGCAGCTGATAGTCCAGACGCTTGGCGGTGTTGAACAGGAACTCATCGGGCGTCGGCAGACTCGCCGCGGCGATCAGCGGCGGCGGATCACCCGGACCCACCTGCAGCACCTTGAGCGCACGAGTCCCGAAATCGACGGCGATTGGCCGCGATCCGTTCGCCCGTCCGAGAACACCTTGCTTGGCCTTACCACTAAACAGCATTGCTCGCCCCGTTCTAGAGGCGCACCGGCATGCGCCTTCATGCATTGCTCATCGGCGGAGAATGCCCCGGCGTTGAGAGCGCAAGAAACGGCCCGGCTTGGGCACCCGGCACAGAGCTACTAGTCGGTATCCCCGGCAGGGCTGGGCTCGACGAGCCGCGCCGGCAGGTCCGCTTTCTCCAAGAGCGCCCCCAGGCTGGTGAGCGCGAGGCCCAGATCCCACCGCTGTTTCGCGCGCTCGCCCGTGGTATTGCTGATCACACGGAGCTCACAGAACAAAACGCCCCGGCGCAACGCCGATAACCCGCACCCGGCGCCCTCGCATGCTTCGGCCAATGCGTCCGCTCGCCCCTGAATCTCCAAGGCAAGCTCATCGGTACCCGAACAGGTCGACACCGTGGCGATCGGACCCTGCGCGTCGACCAGATTCGAAAGCGACCGCAGCCACACCCGGTCTCCATCGACCCCATCGCCCGCGCCGCACAGCCCAAAGCCGAGCTCGGAGAACGACTCAAACCTCTCAGAGCCCTGGACGCCCTCATCCGCAAACACACTCGTCGTCGCAAGCACCGAGCATCCCGGTTCGAGGCCTTGAGAGATGCCCTTGGGCAATACCCCGGCGATTCCCACGTTCAGCACCCCGGCATGCCGAAGAGGGTCCAAGGTCAACGCGACGGCACCGGCGGCATTGGCCTTGCCCACGCCCGTAACCACGATGTCGCATCCGGATCCGCTCTCGTATCGAACCCAGGGCTCAGGGGCCTCAATCGAGAAACCCAGGGGCTCTCGGAGGGCATTAGCCTCGATCGGAGTCGCCACGGCGATGAGAATTCTGCTCTTGGAATGGGCGGAGACCATGGATTCAGCGTATGGAAGCTGGGATGATTGGTCCCCTGTTCTCAAAGGGGATTGCCGCGATGGATATCAATCGCCGCATGCTGCATGTCTCCGGGCCCCGATTCAGAGGGGCCCCAATCGAAACTCCCGATTCTCCGGGCGGTAGATAGCACCGGGGTTCGATACTCTTCCCAGAGGTGGTGTAGATGGCTCAGAGGCCTGTTCAGATACAGTCCCGTCGCGGTTCGACGCTCAAAATAGTCTCGGCGTCGGTGATCGTGGTCGGCCTCGCCGTCGGTGGCGTGCTGCTCACGACCAATAGCTCGAGCAATGGCTCAGAGTCGCTTCGCAGCACCGACTTCGGGCTCGTCGAACTCATGGATTTCGACATCACCGTCACCGCCTCCGGCGAGCTCGGTGCCAAGAACCAACTCGAGATCCGCAACCCCCTGGACACCAACTCGCGGATCGCCGAGCTGGTTGCCGAGGGCGAAATCGTCGCCAAGGACGATCTGCTGATTCGCCTGGACACCGACAACATCGAGCAGCAGATCCGCCAGGAGCGGCTGAGCGTCATCACCGCCAGGAACGACCTCGAGCAGGCAGAAGCGAACGTCCGCCTGCAGCTCAACGAGAACGACAGCATCCTGCAAGACGACGAACTGCAGGTCGAGCTGGCCATCCTGGCCTTGGATCGCTGGCGCGAGGGCGAGGTCGCCAAGCGGCGCGAGCAGTTGCGCATCGACCAGGAGAACGCTGAGCGCGAGCTGAGTCGATTAGAAGAGAAACTCCGCCGCACCCAGATGCTCTTTGAGAATGAGTTCAAAAGCAAGGACGAGCTGGAGCAAGTCGAGATCCAGTACCAGCGCGCGATCGCCGACGACGTGATCGCCAAGCTCGAGATCGAGATCTACGAGGGATTCCAGCATCCCGAGGATGAGAAGACCAAGCTGGCCAATGTCGAGAAGGCCGAGTCGGCACTCGAACGATCGAAAGAACAGAACGCGATCAACCTGCGCAACAAGCAGGCGATCGTCGAAACCCGAACCGAACAACTCCGGATTCGCGAAGAACGGCTCGGTGAGTTGGAGGATCAGTTCGAGACCGCGACCATTCTCGCGCCCCGCGCCGGGCTCGTCGTCTACCGCTCGAGCCTCGGCGACCGCCGCGGGCGAGGGGATGACCCGTTCGAGGTTGGCTCGGACGTGTACCCCAACCAGACCCTGATGATCCTGCCCGACACAAGCGAGATGATCGCCGAGGTCAGCGTGCACGAGAGCCTCGCGGGCAGAATCAAGCCCAACCAGCGTGCGAGCATCAAGGTCGAAGCCGTCGATCAGACGTTCACCGGCACCGTGCTCTCGATCGGCGTGCTCGCCGAGACCGGCGGCTGGCGCGATCCCAATCGCCGCGAATACAAGGTCAAGATTGCCGTCGATGACCAGCC
>JAJDDL010000307.1 GCA_029260335.1 Phycisphaerales bacterium
GTCGCTCCAGCCGACCCCGCAGACCGCGTAGAGAACACCGACTTCGAGATCGACCAGCGGACCGCCACCGGCACCTACCGCCTGTTGCTCAACTCCCCCAGCACTCAGAACACGCTCAATGCCTCGCATCTGGGCGATGACCACATGTCCTTCACCAACGGATTCGGCGCCACACCCGTGACGCTCGATCAGTTTGGCAGCAGCACCCTGGGCCTGTTCATCAACGACAATGGCACGCCCGAGGATGAGACCGACGACTTCAACTACGACGGCCGGATCGGCGACGAGAACGGCGGCAGCAGCTTTGAAATCGACGTCTTCGAGTACACCGCACCGGGCGACGGCACCATTACCGTCACCGTCGATCGCGCCCAGACCTCACCAGGCCTGATCCCCAGGATCACGCTGACCGACCAGGATGCCGAGATTCTCGCCGACGGCTCGGCGACGAGCGAAACACCCGCGCAGGTCACCCTGCCGGTTACGCTCGGCGAGAAGATCAACATCGTCGTTAGCGCATTGGGCGGCACCACCGGCCAGTTCACGCTCAACGTCACCGGCCCGTCCAAGATCGACGACTACGCCGATGAGGGCGAGTGGGCCTTCGCCCAGCCGATCCAGCTCTTCGACTTCCTGGGTTCAGGAACCGTCGATGGATCGGTCGAGCGGGCAGGCGATAGCGACATCTTCAGCTTCCAGGCGTTTGATTTCCAGCAGATGCGCATCCAGGTCGAGGCCGCCAACGGCTCGATCTTCAACCCCCGTCTGCGAGTCTTTGAGATTCAAGAGGACGTGGTCGGCACGCCGTACCGCGTTCTCATCGCCATGAGTGACGACACCGACCTCGATGGCGACGGCACTCTGGATAGCACCAACTCCGACGTGCTGGTCAGTGTGAACACCGATCGCACGGGCTTGGTCACGGGCAACACCTACAACGATTACTACATCGTGGTGGATGGCTCGGATGTCGACACGACCGTCGGTGACTACACCGTCTCGATCGACTTTGATGCGACCGACGATCACGCCGACCGACCCGAGTTCGAGGACGAGGACACCCGCAACCTCGCGACGCTGTTCGTGGTGGATTCCACGACCGGCCAGGGCGTGGACACGGGCGTCATCGAGAACAACACCGACTCGGACGTGTTCACCTTCATCGCTCCGGCCAGCGGCTCCACCGGCCTGAGCATCTCAGGAGGCATCGACAGCGATCTCGAAGGTCTGGTGACCGTGTACGACGCGGACCTGAATCTCCTTGCCACCTATGACGGCGATCTGCCCGGCAACGTGCTGTTCGACGTGCAACGAGGCAACCAGTACTTCGTGATCGTCGAGCCTTCATCGTCGGCCGGGGATGGATTCGATACCGGCTCTTACAGCATCAACCTGGACGGCCCGGCGATCGATGATCACCCGAATATCGGGGAGTTCAACCTCGCGACCATCGTCGCGCTGAACGCCCAGACTGGCGACGGCAATGTGGGCTCGGGCGTGCAGGGTGGCAACAACCCGACACTCAGCCCGTCCCGCGATACCGACCTCTTCCAGTTCGAGACTATCGCCGAAGGCGATGTCGTCATCGAACTGAATCCGATCGGCAACTTCGTCACCTTGCGTCCAAGTCTCTCGATCTTCGATGCCGACGAGAACCTCGTCGACACCGTCAGCTCAACGATCGAGGGCGAGTCGGTCTCCATCACGCTCAGCGGCACCGCCGAGGGCGAGACCTACTTCATCCTGGTCCAGGACGCTCTGGGCACAGCGCCGCCGCTGTCTGAGTACTCGGTCACGATCAACGGTGAAGCCGGCGATATCGATCCGCCGGATGACCCGAGCGTTATCGACTTCCAGGACGCGGTCGACCTGCCGCTGGACGTCCGAGGCGACGCCACCCGCAACGATGTCATCGAACCGATCGGTGATCGCGACGTGTTCACGTTCGTCGCTGCCTCAGCCGGCCGTTCGTTCGTGCAGGTCGTGACGCCGGACGGGTCGTTGCTCGATGCATCGATCACGATCCTGGATGAGGCCGACGAAAACGCGGTCGTCGTGTTCGACGCCGGCGGCATCCCGGGTGCCTCAGCGAACGCTGAGTTCGAGGCCATCGGGGGCCAGCGTTACTACGCGATCGTGGACGGCCTGGGCAACGGCACAGGCAGCTACACCCTGCGACTCAACCTCGTCGCCCCGCCGGTGGATACTGGCATCGACGAGGTCGACGACCTGGGCTTCACCAACCGCATCTTCTACCCAGAGGGCTTTGCAAACAACCGCATCAGCGAGTTCGTTTCCATCGCCAATCCCAACGACGTCGCGGCTCATTACTCGGTCATCCTCCGATACGAGGTGGGCGAGCGGGACGCGGTCATCGTCAACAACGCGATCATCGAGGCCGGTGCCCGCAGCGGCCTGACCCTGACCGATCCGCGGGTGGGTCAGCTCGACGGCGTTCGCAAGAACTCGCCGTACTCGATCGAGGTCGTCTCCGACATTCCCGTCGGTGCCACCCTCAGCCACTACGACTTTGACATCTCCACGGGCGAGGCGTTCACCGAGACCACCTCCGATGAGTGGGTGTTCGCTCGCGTCGAGCGGGTGCCGGGCGTGGTCAATGACTTCGTCGTCTTCTACAACCCCAACCCGTTCCAGGTCGATGTGACCCTCAACGCCACCGATGCCAATGGCAACAGTGTCGAGATCACCAAGACCATCGGCGCGAATCGTCGCGGCGGCTGGAACATCAATAACACCACCGCGCTGCCCACCGGCATCTTCGGTGTGGAGCTCACGTCCCAGGCCACCAACTCGGCCAATGACGACGCGTTCATCGGAATCGTCGCAGGCCTCAGCCACTTCGATATCGATGGCGAGAACGGCTTCGGCGTTCTGGGCGACGGCCAAGGCGGAGCCAAGGCCGGCGTCATCACAAGCCTGGAAAGCAGCTCGGAAGTCAGCAGCGAGATCGTGATCTACAACGCACGCAACACCTCAGCAACGGTCGATATCGACGGCCAGTACATCCGCGCAAATCTGCCGGATCTTGCCCGCCGCGTCACCGTTCCGGGCAAGGGCGTGCTCATCCTCACCGGCGCAGAGCTCGGCCTGATCGACAACCAGCCGATCGGCCTGACCTACTCCTCCAACCGCATGATCAGCGTTGTCACAAGCGAAGCCCAGTTCGGCGATGCCAACGGCGTCACCGCCGCAACCGAAGCCGGCACCGAGTTCTTCTACGGCGACGCGTTCATCGGTCGGAGGCGAGCGGGCGAGCTCTACTTCGAGACCCTCAACTTCCACAACCCCTCGGGCCAGGCCATCGATATCGAGGTCGAGCTCTTCTACGTCAATGGCGAGTCCGATCTCGTCACGGTTCAGGTCAACGCCGGCGGCTTCTCCGAACTCGTCCTGCACGAGTTGGATCAGTCGCTCGACAACCCCGACCGCACCAACGCCTTCAGCATCGAGACCCGCTCGGCATCGCCGTTCGTCTCGACCCTCACCCACTTCGACCTGTTCCTGGGTGGCGGCTGGAGCATGCTCGGCGCCCCGGCCGGCCTGCTCAACTCCTTGGACTCGATCGTCTGATCGAAGCCCTCCGATGAAACCCACGGGCGGGACCATACGGTCCCGCCCGTTTTTCTTTTGCACCAACATCCGTCGCTCGTCAATCGCCGAAACCTCAGGCGATTTCAGGAAACAAATCGCCCTGCTCGTTCGTTCGACCTTTGAACGAGATCGTTCAATAGGGGTTATTCTGCATGCACATGAAGGCCACGATCCTCGCATCCGGACTTCTCGCCACGACCGCCGCGGCCCAGTTCGACGCGTTCGGTGACGACATGCCCTCCGACCCCGCCAAGGCCAGCCTCATCTCATTAGAGACCGGCCTCGTCCCAGGCAAGACCGCCCACCTCGCGGTCCGCTACGAGATCATCGATCACTGGCACATCTACTGGGAAGGCATGAACGACACGGGCCTCGCTCCTGCAATAACGCTCGACTTGCCCGAGGGCTACAAGGCACTCGCAACGCAATGGCCAGCGCCCACCCGCTACATCCTGGGCGAGAACGATCTCATCGATCATGTGCTTGAGGGAAACGTGCTCGCCATTATCCCGCTGCGCGTGCCAAGCAACGCATCGCCAGGCGACACAATCACGATCTCCGTGGAGTCCGATTGGCTGGTCTGCAACGAGGCGTGCCTGCCGGGCGATGCAAGTCTCTCGATCGAGTTGCCCGTGATCTCCCAATCAACCAAGACCGAGCACGCCGCAGCCTTTGAGCGTGCCTGGAAGAACATGCCCGTCGCTCTGCGCGGCGACCCCTCCAAGCTCGGGCTCGAGCTCGCCTGGCAAGACAACACCCTGCTCATCAAGAGCGACGCCGGCGGCAAGATCGAGTTCTACCCCCACGAGACCAGCACGCCGCTGGAAGATCGCTTCGGCGATGCCGTGGGCAACGCCGGCCGTCTCAGACTCCGCTTGGAAGACCCGGGCCTCGCACGCGGCGTGCTGCGTCTCACCAGGCCCAAGGACGATCGCAGGCCATCGCTGATCGCCATCGATCTCCCGATCGGAAAACTCACCAATCCCCGTCCTGCCCCGATCCTTGGCTATCGCCCATGGATGGAATCCCTCGACGGACCTCACCCCTGGCCCCATCTAGCTGGTATAACAGCAGACCGCTGACTCCGACGGTCGGAACGGCGGCTGAGAACGAACTCATGGGGCACTCGCCCCTGGAATCGCAACGTCCTTCGCGTTGCCTTGCATCAGGAGATCTCTCGATGAACATGAGACGCATGACAACGGTTGCCGGCATCGTCGCGGCGGGTCTGGCCACCTTCGCCATCGCTGCGGCCCAGCCCAAAGCCACCGCATCGGTTGGCGAGAAGAAGCCGGTCGAGATCGGTGAGAAAGTCCATAACTTCGTGCTCAAGGACACCGAAGGCAACAAGCACAACCTCCAGAAATACCTCGACGAGGGCAAGGTCGTTGTGCTCGAGTGGTTCAATCCCGATTGCCCGGTGGTCAAGGGACACTACAAGGGCAACGACATGCAGAAGACCGCCGCCTTTGCCAAGGAGAACGGCGTCGTCTGGCTCGCGATCAACTCCGGAGCCGCCGGCAAGCAAGGCGCCGGTCTTGAGCGCAATGTGAAGGCCCGCAAAGAGTACAAGATGGACTATCCCGTCCTCCTCGATGAGAAGGGCAACATCGGCCGCATGTTCGGCGCCAAGACTACTCCCGACATGCGCATCATCTCCAAGGACGGCATTCTCGTCTACAGCGGTGCGATCGACAACGGCGGCACGCGCGAAGGCCGTCGCCTGCCCATGAAAGAACGCACCAACTACGTCACCGTGGGCCTCAAGTCTCACCTCGCCGGCGAGACTATCGAGATCACCAAGACCAAGCCCTACGGCTGCAGCGTCAAGTATTGAACTGACCCAAAGAACTTCTCTCAGCGGGCCCGGCGTCACCTCCGGGCCTGTTTTCTAGGACTGATTCCCCGCCCGGACTCCGACGCCACGTCCAGACCGCGGTTATCGAATGAACCCAGGGCCAGTTCGACCGATAGGATCCCCCATGACAAGCCTCCTCAACAGCCTGGGCATGGCCTTCGACCTCGCCCTGGTCATCTTCGGCTTCGGCCTGATCATCTTCATCCACGAGCTGGGCCACTTCGTCGCGGCTCGCTGGGCCGGCATCCGTGTCCTGGCCTTTGCGATCGGCTTCGGCCCCGCCGCCGCGAGTTACCGCCGAGGCATGGGCTTTCGCAGAGGCTCAAGCGAGCCTGTGTATCTCGAGATGCTCCAGAAGGAAAAGGACGGGCTCAACAAGGCCGACCCCAGCGCGATCAGCTCCACCGAGTATCGCTTCAACTGGCT
>JAJDDL010000308.1 GCA_029260335.1 Phycisphaerales bacterium
CGTCCTCGCTGACCTCGAACGGCTGGAGAACCTGGCACGAGGCAGTAAGCAGCAAGGAGTTTCCTTCCAAGCATTCCAGGCCGTCGAACCTGCTCTCTCCATTGAGAAAGAGCGTGCCGCGGACCACGGTCAGTTCCCCGCCGCGCCATTGCACAAGGCCACTCATCACGGTCATCTGGCGCGCACCAAACCGAATCTCGCCGGCCTCCTGGATGAAGTCAGTCCTGATCAGGCGATTTGTCAGTTCCTCTCCGGAGATGCCCATCTCGCCGCGATTGACAAGCAGCCCGTTCCCCTCCAATCGAAACAAGCCCGTTAAGTTGAGCTGGCCATGATTGACAAGCGACGAGCCCTGCGGAAGCTCAAGCACACCCGGCTCCTGGGTCGGTGGATCGGTCGAGATCCGAAGCACGCCAAAGTTGTGCGTGTCGCCGACGAGCGTTGCGTCGAAGATGTCGAGCTCACCGAGAAGCTCGGTTCGGTATCCATCCACCAGGCTGGCCTCCGACATCACCGACGGCTCGCTCGATGGGCCGATGACAAACAACGAATCGTCGCCAAACCGCAGAGTTCCGCCCCGAAGAACCAAGGGAGACACCTTGCAACTCTGCAGAAACTCAATGACGGCATGATCGACCACGAGCGAGCCGGCACGGAGCGAGCCAAGAAGCAGTTCGAGGCCGTTGTCGACGATCGCCGGACCGCCCGGTACATCCGCGTTGGCGCCCCGATTCCCGTCTCGCCCCGGCACTCCCTTCGGGTCCCAGTTTGCGGGTTCATTCCAGTTAGATCCCGGATCTCCGACAAAGGTGAACTGCGCGGCCGCGGGCACCGCAGCACCCGCGAGCCCCGCCAAAGTACACAACCGTGCTGCGAGCATGCGATCTCCTCGTAGTCAAGAGTGTACTGGTTTGTCCGGTGCGGGGCGAGTGCAATTTCCGGAGGTTCACAAGCATCTCCTGCTGACATCGAGGGGCAGGCCGCGCTTGTAGTCGTCGCCAGAGCCTCGGAGCGCTTGCAGACTACTGACGCCTGAATCTCGATCCCGAGAGAAAGCCCGTTGGAACACCATCGGAACTCGAAGCAGCACTACTGATCAGTTCGCCCACCACCGGCGCAAACTTAAACCCATGTCCACTGAACCCGCACGCCACAACCACATTCTCATGCCTCGGGTGCCGATCAATCACAAAGTGCTCATCCGGCGTCATCGAGTACATACACACGGTCGCATCCATGGTCGGCGTATCCAACACCGGTGCGTGCCGTTGCAGAAACTCCCGAATCGGTCGTTCGTCCGAGGCGTAGACTTCGCGATCCAAAGAAGCCGGCTCACTCACGGCTCCCGGAGTGTGTGAACACGTCTTTAGCCCCTGCTCGCCCAACACCTGCGGAAAGCCGAAGAAGTAATCCCCCTCGGCCTCCATCGCCCACACGGGCAACTCCGGCGCAGTACTCGGCCCACCCGCCGGCGGCTGCAGCCAGAACATCACCTGCCGCGTCACCCGCAGTTCGGTCCCCAAATCCTGCGCCAAGTCGCCGCTCCAAGCCCCCTGGCACAAGACAAGGCGTTCCGCTTCAATCGTCCCGTGCTGCGTGCGCACTCGCACGCCGCTCGCGTCGGCCGACCAATCCAATACCGGGGTATGTTCCATGATCGTCGCGCCGTGTTGACGCGCGAGCCTTGCCATGGCGCTGATGGCGGTTTCGCACGCGATGCAACCAGCCGAGGGCTCGAAGACGCCGATCGACTGGCCGGGAGCTTTGAAATACGGATACCGCGATTTCAGGTCCGCGTGCGAGAGTGTCTGGTGCTCGATGCCGTGGGTTTGTGCGCTGGCGATGGTTGGTTCTACGAGCCTGCCACCGGTGGGGCCCATCAGGAGCATGCCGGTTTGCTCGAACAACCGCTCGCCGCAGTCTCGCTCGAGCCTTGCCCAACCCTCGCGGGCCTGTACCAGCAACGGCACGTAGTCCGGATGCTCGAAGTACGCGGTGCGAAAGAACCGGGTGGTCCCGTGATGGCTCCCGATCGCATTGGGCACGCTTGAGCGGTCGATCACCAGGACCCGCTTGCCCCGCCGAGCAAGTTCGAGCGTGGCCGCGATGCCCATCGTCCCAGCGCCGATCACGATTATTTCCGGATGAACACCCATAACTTGCTCTCATGGTACAGGCGATCACGACTGCGTCGGTTTCCCCCGACTGCGGCACGCCAGCACAGAGTACTCTGAGGGCATCTGCTTGGTCCCGAATGCGAATAGCCAAGCAGGGCGTTCAGGAGTTCCTCGCTTGGTTCCTTTCTTCCTCGGCTATGCCATGCTCGTCTGGTGGCCTTGTGCGGTCTTCCGCCGGCGATGGCCGAGCTTTGTCGCCGCGACGTTGGGCGTCCTAGGCATGATGGTGATCATTGAGATGCATCGGCGGCTCGGTCACATGACCGAGGGGCGGATCTTTGTGCCGGTGATGCAGGTACTGCTCTATCCATACATGTATCTGGTGGGAGCGGTGGGGCTGTTCATTGCGGTGCTCCCGCGTCAGCCGCCGTTGGGCCATTGCGGGCGGTGCGGTTATGACCTGAGTGGCCAGGCACAAGACCACTGGCAATGCCCAGAGTGCGGCGGGCCGTTTCGGGCCAATCCAGCATCTTGATTCACGTGCTACCAAACGCGGCTTTGAGCGGTTGGTGACTCTAGTTTGCGACGCAAGACAAAGCACCAACCGCTCAAGCCGCGGTTGGTGGCACAGCCCTGACGGAGACCTTCTTACCCGCGCACCAACCGCCAAAACAGCCCCAATAACAGAACCCCGAGCGGCAACCCCGCGATCAGCCCCCACGCGATCGCTTTGCGCTGCGCGGGTGAGACCTCGCCGATGCGTGCGACAGCTCGTGCCGAGGGTCCTTGGGCGATCAACTCGTCCTGGCGCGTGAGCCAGAGCAGACTGGACTCAAACAGCTGGGCGTTGCCCGGACTCTGCGCGACGGTGACGCCTTGCACGCGGGTTGTGCCCGAGCGTTGGAAGTCAAAGAACCAGCCGTTGGCGCCCACGACGACCATCCGCTGCGTCCCGCCGTCGGGCCCCGGTCGCGTCGCGGCCCATGCCACGGCCCACGGGCCTTCGACATCATCCAGTCGCATGCGGGATGGTTCGGGCAGCCCCTCGCCCTTCCATGCGACCGAACCGCCGCCGCGCTGTGCCCAGATCGATTGAAACTCACTCTCGGCCCAGGCATTCTCGGAGTCGATCTCAAGCAGAGGGTGCACGAGTTTCCCGTTGGCTCCTTCCAGCAACTCAATGGGAGTCGACCAGCGAAGCGTTGTCGGCAAAGTGCCCAATGACTCGGCGATGGGATGGGTTGAGTCAGACCGCAATACCCCAGCGATCGCCTGGACAACTCTGCCATCGGCAGATTGTGATTCCAACAGGATCGGCGTTGTGTTCAGTGCTTTGAGTCCAAACGACTCGACCAATCCTGACAGTTCGCCCACGCCGCCGTGAGCCCCTTCAAGCGAGGGCATGAGACTGAGCAGAACCGATCCGCCGTCGTCGATGACTCCCTGTGTGGTCTCTTCCAGCGATTTGGCGCGACTCGGGCCCGAAAGCGAAGGGTCGTCGCCCATGGTCACGCTCGCATCGGTCGCGATCACGACATAGACCACAGGGCGCAGGCCTGTCGGATCAAGCTCGCCCAGGCTCGGATGCGAGCGATCGACCACCACCGCCCATTCGACCGAATCGATTCGCCGAGACGCCAGATCTCGGCGGAGGTCGCCGATGGC
>JAJDDL010000309.1 GCA_029260335.1 Phycisphaerales bacterium
GCGACCGAGTCGCGTTCTCAGCCGATGCAAGTCGAGCACGTGTCGCTCCAACTGCCCTCGAGCGAAGGCGCCGTCCTCGCGAGCTCATCGCTCGCGCGCAGAAGGGGCGATGACGGGGGCGAGACCGCGACCATGCTCGCGCCCCTGAACTCGCCCTCTTGCTCGATCGCACCGATCGACGCGGCCGACTTTCTCGATCGCCTGATCGATCTCGCCGAGCGGGATCGGGATCTCGTGCTCGCTCCGAGCGTGCGTTTCGCCGAACGCGTCTGCGCCTTGTCGCGACACATCCTCGCCCAGCAGCGGTTCGTGCCGATGCTGTGCCATTGCGCCGATGGCGACCTTACCGCCTCGTGGCGCCCATGGCTCGCCGACGATATGACACGCGAGCGCGCGACCCGATTGCTCGCGACCATGCCGCCGGTGTTCCGCGCGATCGAATCCGATCCGCCCATGACCTCGTGGTCGATCCTTGACGACATGCTCTGGCGCATGATCGACGCGAGCTGCCGAGCGGTCCTCGAAGACGAGGACATGAACGAGACAATCAGCGGCAGAGACCGCAACGACCCCCACGTCGCATGGCTCTCAGGTCTGCTCGATGGGGAGATCGACGTCGATGCCAGCGGACGCGAACGCCAGGGAATCATACGGGGCGTGCGAGGCTGGATTGCGCGCCTGGAAGAGCGCGGCGCGAGCTCGACTTGGCGCCTGTGCCTCAGGCTTAATGAGCCGCTCGATGCATTGCTCGCCGAGAAGAAGGAGGCCGTGCCCAACGTTCCCTGGTCGTTGTCATTCCACCTCCAGGCCGGCGACGCCGAGCATGTCGTGGTAGACGCCGCGGATATCTGGGTGCTGCCGTCCGATGGCGTGTCGATCGAGGGCTTGCGTCTGGACGATCCCCACCAGTTGCTGCTCGCCGAGCTTGCTCGCGCCGCCCGGCTGTTCAAGCCGATCGAGAAGGCGCTGGACCATGCCGAGCCCGTGGATCTGGAGCTGGATACACGCCAGGCGTACGACTTCCTGCGCGAAGTGAAGCCTCTGCTGCTCGAACAAGGTTTCGGCGTCGAGAGCCCCGATTGGTGGGAGACCTCACGCTCACGCCTCGGTGCGCGTCTGCGGATCGAAGACGCCCCCGAAGAGATCGAGCAGGCCGACGCGTCGCGCGCCATGACAACAAATGTCGGGCTCTCGGCGCTCGTGGGCTACCGATGGGAGATCGCCGTCGGCGACACCACCTTGAGCCTCAAAGAGTTTGAACAGCTCGCGGCTCTCAAGACGCCGCTCGTGCGCATGGGCGGCAAGTGGGTCGAGATCCGACCCGAGGATGTCGAGAACGCCGTCAAGTTCATCCACGAGAACCCAGGCGGAGCGATGCCGCTCGGCGACGCCATGAGCCTGGCCTTCGGCACCGATCCGAAGAAAACGGGCATCCCCGTCGTCGGGCTCGAGGCATCGGGCTGGGTCGGGTCCTTGCTCGGCGAAGCCGCCGAGGCCATGCCCCTTGCAGAACCGCCCGAGGGATTCAAGGGCACGCTCCGTCCATATCAGGTGCGAGGCCTTTCGTGGATGCGATTCCTCGAACGCTTCGGCTTCGGTCTGTGCCTCGCAGACGACATGGGCTTGGGTAAGACCATCCAGATGCTCGCGCTGCTGCAGTTGGAGCGCGAGGAAACGCCCACGGGCGTGCCACCAACTCTGCTCGTCGCGCCGACGTCGGTGCTCGCAAACTGGTACCACGAAGCCAAGCGCTTCACGCCGACCATTCGCACCCACATCCATCACGGCGTCGATCGACTCCAGGGCCCGGCTTTCGCCGAGATGGCCGCCAAGACCGACCTCGTCGTCACGACATACGCCCTGGCCTATCGCGACGTGCAAACCATCGAAGAAGTTCCGTGGCACCGGATTGTGCTCGACGAAGCGCAGTTCATCAAGAACCCCAGCGCGAAGCAGACCCAAGCCGTCCGCTCGCTCAAAGGCGCTCATCGCGCAGCTCTCACCGGCACGCCCGTCGAGAATCGCCTGGGCGAGCTCTGGTCCATCATGGACTTCCTGAACCCCGGCTACCTCGGCTCGCCCGGCCAGTTCCGGACCCGCTTTGCCGCTCCGATCGAGCGCCGACGCGACAAGGAGAAGGCACGCAAGCTCCGCTCGCTCGTCCAGCCGTTCATCTTGCGCAGGCTCAAGACCGATTCGAGCGTCGTCTCGGATCTGCCCGAGAAGATCGAGACCAAGGAGCATTGCGTCCTCACGCCCGAGCAGGCCGAGATGTACGAGAACACAGTCTCGCGCATGATCGCCAAGGTCGAGTCCGCCGAGGGCATCCAGCGCCGGGGCGAGGTGCTCGCAGGGCTTATCAAGCTCAAGCAGATCTGCAACCACCCGTCGCAAGTGCTCAAGGACGTGGGCGAGGGCGAGCGCGTCAGGCCTTCACGCTCGGGCAAGTGCGTGCGGCTCATCGAGCAACTCGACGAGGTGCTGGCCGAGGGCGATCAATCACTCGTCTTTACCCAGTTCCGCCAGATGGGCAACTTGCTCGCGAAGATGCTCCGCCAAGAGCTCGATCGCGAGATCCTGTTCCTGCACGGCGGCACGCCCCGAGGCCAGCGCGAGAAGCTTATCGATCGCTTCCAGAAGGCCGACGGCACCGCTCCGATCCTCATCCTGAGCCTCCGAGCCGGTGGCGTGGGCCTCAACCTCACCGCCGCGACCCATGTCTTCCACTTCGATAGATGGTGGAACCCCGCGGTCGAGAATCAGGCGACCGACCGCGCCTATCGCATCGGCCAGACCCGCACGGTCCTGGTCCACAAGTACCTCGTCCGAGGCACGCTCGAAGAGCGCATCGACGAGATGATCGAACAGAAGACCGAGCTTGCAGAGAACATCATCGGCGCGGGCGAAAGCTGGCTCACCGAGCTGGATACCGACGACCTGAGAGATCTGCTCAGCCTCCGAGACGATGCGATCGGAGACGACGCATGAGCAGGTTCCAACCCTCCCATCCGAGGCCCGAGCCGGTCAATCCCAGGCGCGTGCGCGGCGGTCTCAAGCTCAACAAACCGCTCGAAGAGATCGCAACTTCGTGGGCCGCAAGCCGCTGGCTTCGTCTGATCGAAGACGCCGCGACTGGCGACACGATCACCACCGGCTTGGAATACGCCCAAGTTGGTCAGACAAAGAGCCTCTCGGTGCGCGAGGGTGCCATCGAGGCAATCGTGCAAGGCCGGCGCGCAAGGCCTTACACCACGTCGATGCACCTCGCTCCTATCAGTCAAGAGACCTGGGATCTCGTCGAGGCCGCGCTGGTTGACGGCGCGTCCCACGCGGCGCGGCTGGCAGCCGGCGAGTTGCAAGCCAACATCGAGGACGTCTTCGCACCCCTCGGCACACGCCTATTCCCTCTCACGCACGATGAGCTTCGCGTCGAGTGCGATTGCGGCAAGGAAGCCGGGGTCTGGTGCAAGCACGCCGTGGCCCTGGCCTACCTGTTCTCGCTTCGCCTGATGGGTGAGCCTCTGGCGATGCTCACCCTCCGGGGCTGTCCGATCGAAGAGCTCAGCGAACGGCTGCGTTCCAGGCGCGCCGTAGTCGGCCAAGACGAAGCCGTTCCGGTCTACGCGCCCCACCTCGCCGGCCTCGCCGACCAGCAAGACCCACCGCTCGAGGAAGTCCTCGAAGGGTTCTGGGATGCCCCGATGCCTCTGGACGATCTGGATATCCCCATCGAAGCAGGCGAGGTCGATCACCCCCTCCTCCGCCGGCTCGGCCAAACGCCGTTCTCTGACAGCCGATTTCCCATGGTGGGGTTGCTGGCGACCTGCTACGACCTGATCGGCGAAAAGGCCCGACAGCTCGGCGAGCGCTATCTGGGCATGGACGACGCGGGCGAGGGTCAGGATGACGGCTTTGGAAGAGACGATTCCCTCGATTGGACGGATGACGAGGATGAGTCCGAGGGCGATTCTGACTCGGCCGATCCCGAGTCTCATTGACTCGCGAGACGGGCAATCTAAACTTCGCGCGACGGGAGCCGATTGCGACGGACGCCGCTTGGCTTGGAGCCAAGCTGCTGAGGCACAATCATGGGTCTTGCCGGGTTCAAACCGCGGCACGGCGGGGTCCAGCTCCAAGATTCGAGCCCTTTGGTTCGGATCGACTTGCCGCGGCCGCCGCCGCGCTTCGGCGCCACGCTGCCGCATGACGGGCCATTTCGGCCCAGGATCGGATCAGCTCAACCCCCGGCGGAGGCACCCAGCAGCAATATCCAAGCGAGCCCTAGCAACTCGCAATTACCCGATGGTGTAATCGGCAGCACATCAGTTTTTGGTACTGAGAGTCCAGGTTCGAGTCCTGGTCGGGTAGTATTGTCCTAACAAACCATGCCCCAACACCCCTCCCAACCCGCCGCCGTGATCCTCGCCGCTGGCAAGGGCACGCGGATGAACAGCGACCTGCCCAAGGTCTGCCATGAGGTGGGCGGCAGGCCCATGGTGTGTGCGGTGGTCGATGCCTGCCAAGCCGCGGGCTGTGGCAAGATCGTCATCGTCGTGGGTTACAAGCAAGAACTCGTGCGAGCGGCCCTCGCCGACTACGACGTCCAGTACGCGGTCCAAGATGAACAACTCGGCACCGGGCACGCCGTGCTCTGTGCCAAGGACGCCCTCGCCAGCTTCGATGGCGACGTCTTCGTGCTCTGCGGCGACGGCCCACTCATCCGCCCAAGCACACTCGAGACAGTTCTGCAACGCCACCGCTCCCAGCACGCCAAAGCGACGCTCGCGACGAGCATCATCGACAATCCCGATGGCTACGGCAGAATCGTCCGCGACGACGCCGGCAAGTTCGTCTCGATCGTCGAGCAGAAGAACGCGACGCCCGAACAACTCCAGGTACGCGAAGTCAACCCAAGCTACTACTGCTTCGATTGCGATGCACTTTTCAAAGGCCTTGATCGCGTTGAGCGCAACGAAGCCTCTGGCGAGTACTACGTCACCGACGTGCCGGCGATTCTCATGGCAGGCGGCGCGCACGTGGAAGTCATCGATGCCGTTCCGCCCGCGGACGTTCTGAGCATCAACGCGCCCGACGATTTGCAAGAGGTCGATCGGATTTTCCGTGAGCGTTCGAGCGTGGGGGGCCCGGCGTGAGCAAGTCCAACGGCAACATCGACAACCTCCGCATCTTCTCGGGACGCCACACGAAGGAACTCGCCGGCAAGGTCTGTGACCACCTGAATATTGAGCTGGGCGATGCCAAGACCTTCGAGTTCCCCGATGGCGAACTGCTGGTCAAGATCGACGAGGACGTCCGAGGCCGCGACTGCTATGTGGTCATCTCCACGTGCGAGCCGGTCAACGACAACATCGTCGAGATGTTCATCTTCATCGACAGCCTCAAGCGGGCCAGCGCCAAGAGCGTGAGCGTCGTCATGCCGTACTACGGCTATGGCCGCCAGGACCGCAAGGACGAGGGCCGCGTCCCGATCACCGCCAAGCTCGTCGCGAACCTCGTGACCAAGGCCGGCGCCGATCGCGTGCTCGCACTCGACTTGCACGCCGCCCAGATCCAGGGCTTTTTCGACATCCCCATGGACCACCTGACCGCGATGCCGGTCTTCCTCGATTACTTCCGTAACAACCGCGAGCGCATGGGCGATCTCGTCGTCCTGAGCCCCGACGTGGGCAATGTCAAGGTCGCCGACAGCGTCGCCGATAAGCTTGGCGCAACGCTCGCGATCATCAACAAACGCCGGGTCAGCGGCGAGGACGTCATCACACGCGAGATCGTCGGCTCGGTCGAGGGCAAGACCGTCCTCATGTTCGACGACATGATCTCGACCGCCGGCACCGTCTGTGCCGCGGCGCGGGTCGTCAAAGAACGCGGCGCCGGCGACATCATCGTCGCCGCGACCCATCCGGTCCTCGTCGGCCCAGCTATCCAGCGCCACGAGGACAGCCAGATCGACAAACTGATTGTCACCGACACGATTCCCTTGTGCGAGCACGCCTCGCGTCTGGGCAAACGCGTCAAGATCCTCAGCGTCGCGCCACTCCTGGGCGACGCCATCCACAACATCCATAACGACCTCTCGGTGAGCGCCCTGTTTCGAGATTCGGTGGGACCAAAGCGCTAGCCCGAGCTGAAGGAGTTACCAATGCACGAGAACGCACCCATCCTGGAAGCCAAGTCCCGCGAACGCGTCGGCAGCCGCTATTCCCGGCGTGTCCGCGAAGCCGGCGGCCTGCCCGCAGTCATCTATGGACACAAGCAAGACCCGCTGAGCGTGGCGATCGATCACAAGCACGCGGTCAACCTGATCGAGGGCGGCGATCGCGTGTTTCGCATCGCCATCGACGAGACCGATCCGCAACTCGTGCTCATCAAGGCGCTGCAGTTCGACTACCTGGGCACCAACGTGGTCCACGCCGACTTCGCTCGCGTGGATATGGACGAGAACGTCAAGTCTCGCGTCGCGATCCGCTTCACGGGCGAGGCCAAGGGGCTCAGTGCGGCCGGTGCGATGATGATGCACCCCAACACCGAGGTCGAGATCGAGTGCGCCATCCGTGATCTGCCCGACGAGATCGAGGTGAATGTCTCGGAGATGGACGTGAACGAACTGCTCACCGCCGCGGACATCAAATTGCCCGGCGATTCGATGAAGCTCATGAGCGATCCGCACGCCGTGGTTGCTCAGGTCCGGATCAGCAAGGGTGCTGCCGCGGCCGCCGCCGACGACGAAGCCGCCGAGGGTGCCGAGGGCGAAGCCGCTGCCGAGGGCGAAGGAGGCGAGGCCAAGCCCGCCGAGGGAGCCTGAGCCAAGCCGGAGCCAAGCAGTATGAGCTTCCAAAGAGGACCAGTGAAGTAAGGACCATGAAGTGAAGTTGATCGTCGGCCTAGGCAATCCCGAGAAGCGATACGAGAACACCCGCCACAACGCGGGGTTCATGGTCGCTGATTGCCTTGCGCGGAGGCACGCTTCCTCCGAACGGGTCAAGGCCCGCTTCCGGGGCGACACGCTCGAGGCACCCATCGCCTCCATCAAGTGCCTGCTGCTCAAGCCGATGACGTACATGAACCGCTCGGGACCCTCCGTCCAGGAGGCATCGAGCTTCTACAAGATCGACCCCGCCGCCGACCTGCTCGTCATCACCGACGACCTGGCGTTGCCGGTCGGCGCGATCCGCCTGCGAGCCAAGGGCGGCTCGGGCGGGCACAACGGGCTGAGCGATATCTCTCGCGTGCTCGCGAGCGATGACTACCCGCGTTTGCGTGTGGGCATCGGCGCAAAGCCCCCCTTCATGGACCAGGCCGACTACGTCCTGAGCAAGTTCACCGAGCTCGAACGTGACGCGATCAATCGTGCGATCGAGCGAGCCGCAGACGCGACCGAGACATTCGTCCGAGAGGGCGTCGAAGCCGCGATGAATCAGTTCAATGAGAAACTCAGCCCGCCGAAGGCTGAACAGAACAAGTCAGGCAAAGACCCAGACAAGGCCCCAGGCAAACCCGCCAATCAACCGGCGGATGTCGACCCCGGCTGGCTCGGCGGCGAGTCCGCGCAGGCCTCGGGCCAAACACAGAGATCATCAAAGCGAGAAACCGAGAGTTAGAACCATCGAGCCGGGAGCCCGGCCAATCGGAGATCCAGACCCATGTCCACGCAAACAATGAACCCGTACGAGGTGATGTTCCTGATCAGCCAGCAAGTCGCGAGCGACTTCGCCGGTGCCGTCGAGCACATTCGTGAACAGCTCTCGCGCGCGGGGGCCGATGTGCTCGCGCTGCAGAAGTGGGACGAGCGCCGCTTGTCCTACGAGATCGACAAGCAGCGTCGCGGCGTGTACTTCCTCGCCTACATCAACGCCAGCCCCGAGTCCATCGCTGGCCTCGAGCGAGATTGCAACATCTCCGAACGGATCATGCGAATCCTGGTGACCCGTGCCAACCACCTCACCGAGGATCAGATGAGGGCCCACGATCAGAGCAAGGAGCTGGGCGCCGAGGGCAAGATGCGTGCCGAGCGGGCCGCCGAGCAGACCGACACCGGTGGCGCACGCGTCGAGTTCCGCACCGAGGAAGCCAAGGCCGAGCCCGCTCCTGCGCCCGTCGCGGCGACCGAAGAGCCAACAGAACCCGCAGCCGAGTAAGCACCCCAACCCACGGAGGACACCATGGCCGGCAGCTTCAACAAAGTCATGCTCATGGGCAATCTGACGCGCGATATCGAGTTGCGTCATACCTCAGGCAACACGGCGGTGGCCAAGATCGGCCTCGCCGTCAACCGCAAGTTCCGCGTTGGCGAAGGCGACACCCGGGAAATGCGCGAGGAGGTCACCTTCGTCGATTGTGAAGCCTGGGGGCGCACCGCCGAGATCATGAGCCAGTACCTGCAAAAGGGCCGGCCCGTGTTCATCGAAGGCCGCCTCAAGCTCGACCAATGGCAGGACCAGCAGGGCAACAACCGCTCCAAGCTCCTGGTCGTCGTCGAGAGCTTCCAGTTCGTCGACAGCCGTGAAGGTGGCGGCGGGGGTGGTGGAGGAGGCGGCGGGCGTGCACCCGCGGCTGCGGCAAGCCAAGGCGGCTCGTCGTACCAGAGCGACGCCCCGCCCATGACCGAAGACGATATCCCGTTCTAGTTTTTTCACACAGAAGCGTTCCCGAGCGTTCGGGAAGCATCGTTGGGGCAACACGCTCCTCAACCGTCGGACGCATACGCGTCGCGGCGAGACAGCGAAAGGAAAGCAAATGGCAACCAAGACAGTCAAACTCCTTCTCATCGAGAACGTCGACAGCCTCGGCATCGTCGGCGATGTCGTCAACGTCCGCGTCGGCTACGCCCGCAACTTCCTGCTCCCGCGCGGCCTGGCGACCGAGCCGAGTGATGACATCCTCGCCTCGCTCGCCCAGAAGCGTGAGCAGGCAAAGAAGGAAGTCTCCAAGCTCCGGTCCGACCGCGAGACGATGATCGCCAAGATGGTCGGCATCGTCGTCACGCTCGATCGCTCGTGCAACGACCACGGCATCCTCTACGGCTCGGTCTCCCAGCACGACCTCGCGCACGCACTCGAAGAAGCCGGCTTCGCCATCAAGGGCCGCGACGTCCGCCTGCCCCACGCGATCAAGCGCGTGGGCGAGTACGACGTGCACATCAAGCTCGACGCCGATCTGGAAACCGACATCAAGCTCGTCGTCAAGCCCGATCGCGAGCTGATCAACGATGACGATCGCGAAGAGATGGAGTTCGACAACGAGGGCGAGCTGATCGAGAAGCCCAAGAAGAAGGCAAGGGGCCCCGAGGAAGACGAGGCGCAGCCCGCCGAGGCGGCCGCTGAGAGCGCCTGAGTTCTTCCATCATCCGCAACTTCAATGGGAGCCCAGGGGGCTCGCGTTTTTCGTTTCCTGCGAGTCTGCAGCCCTTGCGAGGAGGCTCGCGAACACGATGACCACTTCAATGCTGCATGAACCAAATGCAGGGCGGGTTTTCCCGTGCGAGTGGTGAGAATCACGACTCAGGCGTGGTATGCTCAGTACCCTCCGAGCGAGGTATGAAGTAACGAGAAAGGAGATCGGTGGTGAGCATGGATGACCCATACCCCCCCCCTAACAGGCCTCCCGCGGAAAGGCCTGAGGACTCTTGTCGCGCTTCTGCTTGCTATGTTCTTGCTCAGTGAGCCTGCCGCAGCTCAGCACAACTTCCAGCGCACTCTGACCGTTGACAAGTCCGGAAGCGCGGATTTCACCACAATTCAGGCTGCGATTAACAGCCTCAAGATCGGCTTCGATCCCACCGTTCGATTCACCGTCTTGATCTATCCGGGCAACGCCACCGAGCATCACGGCAGGAGACAGCTTTGAGCTAGTTGTGCTCTCGAGCCAGTAAGGGAGACGGCTGTGAAACGAAACAACTTTGTGCTGCTGCTTACTGCGAGCGCGGCAGCGCCAGCAGCCGGCCAAGTGGCAGACGCGATCGAGTTCCCTCTCAGGGCGACCGTCGCCAGAACAGCGAGCGGGGGG
>JAJDDL010000310.1 GCA_029260335.1 Phycisphaerales bacterium
CCGATCGGAACCGTGTCCTGGAAGAACTCCACAACACCCTCACACTTGCAAATATCCAGCACATGCATGATCCGCCCGTAGTGGATGCTCTCATCCCCGCGAACCGTCACCTTCTGCTCGGGATTCGCCGCGATCGCCTCCCGCACCAACGTCTGCAGATCCTCGTCACTCATCGTCTGACCCGAGACAATGATCGCCCCGGTGCTATCGACGTTAATCACAACCTCACGCAGCGCCGCCGAGATCGGTCCGGCATTGGCCGCCTCCGGCAGCGTCACCTTCAGCTCCCGCTCCTGCTGCGCAAACGTCGTCGCCACCAGAAAGAAGATCAAAAGCAAAAACACGATATCGATCACCGGCGTCAGATCGATGTTCGGCGTAGATTCGCGGAGCTGACGCTTGAGCAGCATCTACACCTCCGCCTTCGCACGCTTGAGCTCATCCTTGATCGGAAGCGACTCGGGCTCACGCGCCTGCTTCCCATTCTTCGCATTGCTCGCCATGAACTCCTCGGCGAACTCGATACTCACATGGTCCATCTCCGCCACCAGCCGATCGATCTTCGACACAAGCAAGTTGTAAAAGATCAACGCCGGAATCGCGACAAGCAGGCCCGCCGCGGTCGTGACCATCGCTTCATAAATTCCCTCGGCGAGCTGCTCGGTCTTGCCCAACGCCTCGCCGCTAAACGCCACCGTCTGGAACGCACGGATCATCCCGAAGATCGTCCCGGTCAATCCAAGCAAGGGCGAAATACTCGCAATCACCGCCAGCGCCCGCAGATACTTCCGCAAACCCAAGATCTCATGCTCCCCGGCTTCGGTAATCCGCTTCTCGATCGTCTCGATCGTCCGCCCAGGCCTGTTCAACCCCGCCGCACAGATTCGCCCGATCGGGCTCTTGCTCTTGTTGCAGTACGCAAGCACCGCTTCACGCTCGCCCCCGTTCTCACTCAAGGATTTCTTCAAGCCCTTCATGAACCCACTGGGAATCACGTTCGCCCGCCGAAGCATCACCAACCGCTCGAACACAACGCCCAGCGCGACCAACGAGCAGATCCCGATCGGGGTCATCATTGGCCCACCCTTGCGCGCAAGCTCGAAGAGCGAGGTGCTCGCGCCGTCCCCGGCGGTCTCCTGCGCAATCAGACTCTCAAGAATCTCAATCATGTCTCATCCGTCCTTGGTGGCCCAGCTCTCTGAGCCGGGTCATTCCTTGCTCAACCGCCCCGCGTCGCATTCGCCGCGATCTCATCCAACCGCTCCTGCGCCATCCGCGCCCAATCAGTCTCCGCAAACCGCTCGATCACCTGCGCATACTGCTCCCGAGCCTCGCCGCCCTGACGCATCGCCTCAAAACAACGCCCGGCTTCATACAACGCCGCCGCGGTCCATTCCGGCACCGCATACAAGATGTCCACTCGCAAGAACTCCGTCACCGCGTCCGCGTGCTCTCGCTTGGCAAACAAGCACTCGCCGATCTGGAACTGCGCCCGAGCCGCCGTCGGCCCCTTGTGCGTCGAGACAACCTCGCGATAGCCCTTGATCGCGTCGTCGTGCCGCCCCTGATTCTCGCGCGACCACGCAAGCCCAAACCGAGCCTGATAGCCAAGCTCAGACCTCGGGTGCCGCTTCAAGAACTCGCCAAACGCAGCCTCGCTCTTCGCCCACCGCTGCAGTGCCGCCTCGGACTCGCCCAAACGCAACAGCGCGTTCTGCGCAGAAGGATCATCGCCGTGTTCCCTCACCACACGATCCAGCTCCCCGCTCGCCTGCTCAAATCGACCAAGCTGGAACAACGCCTCGCCCGCGATCAACCCCGCCGAGGCACGCAACGGACTATCCGGATGCCGCTCATGAAACCCGCGCAACCGATCCGCGGCTTCTGAGGCCTTGCCCCGCCGAAACTGCGCCACACCCAACCGATACTCGCTCTGCGCCACGATCCGCGAATCAAGCTCTTCTCCCAACTCCTCGGCTATCCCGAGCGCCTCTTGCAAAGGCTCAACCGCCTGCTCATATCGCTTCGCATCCATCTCGAGCCCGGCAAGGTCCAACAACGCATACGCCCGCGTCGCATCGCTCGGCTGCGTTTCAAGCAACTCCCGATACGCCACGCTCGCCTCGCCCGCCCGATCAAGCTTGCGCAACGCCCAAGCCCGCTCATAACGCATCGACCTCACGAGTTCAGCACTGAGCCCATCAATAGACTCCCCGAGCATCTCCCCAATCTCGCTCGCGGCCTCGTCATGCCTCTCGAGCCTCGCCAGCGCGATCGCCCGATGCGCCCGAGCCTGCAAGCCCTCCGAGCCGCCCGATTCCATCGCCGCTTCCAAGGGGCCCAACGCCTCCTGAGCCTTCCCCGCCGCGAGCAACGACTGCCCTCGGCGAAGCATCGCCGAGTCCCCGTCACTGCCGCCCATCGCCCCAAGCCTGTCGTAATATTCGGCCGCGAGCTCGTACCGCTCAGACTCCATCGCGATCGCGCCCAGGTGCCGCAAGGCATGGGGCGCAAAGCGTGACTCCGGATCCTCGCTCAACACAACCTCAAACGCCTCTTCCGCCCGCTCGGGCTCATCCAAAAGCACCAACGCCTGGCCCAGCTCAAACCGAGCCTGCAGCGCGTGCGAACTCTGCGGATATTTCCCAAGCAGCCGCTCAAACGCGGCCGCCGCCCTGCCCGGCTCATCCCGACGCATCCGCGCCACGCCGATCTTGATCAGAGCATCATCCAAGAGCGACTCATCCGCGCCCTCGGCACTCAGATAGTCAACAAACAACCCCTCCGCACGCTTCCAATCCCCACGCACAAAGTGCCCATCGGCCATCGCGAACAGCGCCGGCAAGTAGGCCCGCGGCGCCTCATCGCCCACGACCTCTTCAAGCAGCGGTGCCGCATCCTCAAACCGATCCAAACGCACCAACGCCATCCCGCGTCGATACGTCGCCCGCTCCATTAACTCCTCCGACGCCCCATCAGCGAGCACCCGCTCATACCGACCCAACGCGTCGTCAAACCGCCCCGCAAGGTAGTCGTTCTCCCCCGCGAGGAACCGCACATCGCTGACCGCCTCGTGATTGGGATACGCATCCAGGAACTCCCCGCACAACGCAAGCGACTCGTCATATTGCCCAAGCTCGTGCGCAAGCCCCGCGCTCATCCGCAGCGCCGATGCGCCCAACGTGTGTTTCTCAAACCGATCCAGAAACGCATCAAACGCCTGATACGCGCCCACGCTATCGCCCGCGCGACTCAGCGCAACGCCCCGATCAAACATCGCCTCGGCAACCAGCTGACTCCGAGGCGACTCCCGAAGCATCTCCGTCAGCCGCTCACTCGCCTCGCCCGATCGGCCCTCGCGCAGATCAACCTTCGCCAGCCAGTACCTCGCGTCATCGGCAAGCGACGGCACACCAGCCTCGCCCACCTTCGCAAAGAACACGCCGGCCTCGCCATAGTTCTCGCGATCAAACGCGACCCGCCCGCGAAGCAGGCTCGCCTCGACCTGCCGGGCCGATGGCTGGCCCGTCTTCAGCACCTGATCAAGCAACGCCCCGGCGTCATCGACCCGCCCCTGCGCATACGCCAAACTCGCAAGCCCGAACCGAGCCTCGGGCGCATACACGCTCCGCTCGCGTCCCATCGCCTCGCGATACCAACGCTCCGCTTCTTGCGGGTTGCCCAACCGATGCAACGACTGGCCCAGGAGCAAAGACGCCTGATCCGCATAACGCCCCGCGGGCGATCGCTCCATCAGACCGCCGAGCCGTCGGGCCGCGCTCGCAAAGTCGCCCCTCGCAATACCCGCCAGCCCGCTCATGAGCTCCGCGCGATCTCGCCGCGCATGCGTCGGATACCGCTGCACAAGATACTCGACCGCCTCGTCCACCTGATC
>JAJDDL010000032.1 GCA_029260335.1 Phycisphaerales bacterium
GCCGATCGTTGGGCACGATATTGACCGAACGATCGCCCCGCCGCTCGTTCTCACGCTCAACGTAGAGCTGATCGATCGCCTCGGCGAGTTCGCTCGCCTGGCCCTTGCCGACATAGATCATGTCGGTGGTGACATCGCCCCGGTCGGTAACCTCATCGCTTGTGAGCGTGGCGACCAGCTCTTTGACGACCTCGAGATTCTCATCGCTCGCTGCGATGATGAGCGAGTTCGTCGATGTGGAAGGCTCGATGCTGAACGCGTCCGACGGGCTCTGGGGCACACCCGAGCGACGGACCGCGTTGATCCGCTCTTGCATCAGGTTCTCGATGATCGACGCGAGCTGGCGCACATCGGTGCCGGGCACGTGGAGCACGTGGACGCCGACGGACATGTCCGACTCTGCACTATCGAGCGTGGTGAGCAAAGATTCAAGGACCTCGACGCTGCGCGGGCTGGTCGACACAATGAGCGAGTTGGTGCGCGTATCCGAGGAAACGATCAGGCGATCTTCGGGACGGATCGTCCCAGCGGTCTCGCGTTCGCGGAAGATGCCGCGCAGAGTCTGGGCGACGCGGTCAGCCGCGGCGTGCTCCATGGGATAGACCCGGACCTCGTTGTCGGCGCCCGCCGCCTCGACATCGAGCATCGAGACGAGTTCTTGCACGACGAGCAGGTTGCTCGTGGATCCAACGACGATGAGCGAGCCGAGCTGCTCCTCGGCGTTGATCACAAGGCCAGTCATCGGCGCGAAGAGATCGGCTTCGACTCCTGCCGGGTCGCCGCCTTCGCGCACGACGCGCAGGCGGGCAATCTGCTGCTGAATACCAAGGGCTTCGGGTGCTGTCTGAAGGCCTCGGACGAGGACTTCATTGAGCGTCCGCGCCAGCCGCACCGGATCGGCATGCTCGAGCGGGATGATCAACGGTTCGACCCAGCTCGCGATCTCGTCGGAATCGAGCTGTCCGATGAGCGTTTCGACAAACGCGACCGCTTCCTCGCGCCCGGCGACGATCAGGGCGTTCGTGCGATCGTCGACGGTCACCGAGATCTCGCCGGCAAGGGCCTGGCCCGTGACGGTGGGGGGCAGGCCTTGGCGCTGGGTGCCGGGCAAGCGCCGCAAGGCCTCACCCTGGCGAAAGAGCTGCTCGACGATTGCGCGGACGCGCGACGCCGAGGCGTTGTCCATGGGGAAGATGCGCACGACGACCGCATCGCCGATCGGCAGCGTGTCGAGCATCTCGACAACGTCGATGAGCGCACGCACATTCGCTTCGCTGGAAGAAATCGCGACCGAGTTTGTCTGGGAATCGGGCGTGAGCTTGATCGGGAGCGAGAGATCGATCTCAATCTCACCCTTGTTCCAATCGGGGTGAGCAATGGCCAGTCGCCGGATGTGCTCGGCCAGCGCGGCCGCCGGCGCGGTGCCGCCTTGGGCTTGGGTCGAGAGCAACGCCTGCAACGTGCTCACGACGGCGTTGGCGTCGGCCAATCGCAGCGGGACGACCTCGACATACTGCGTGCTCTCGCTCTCGGGGGGCTCGGCGTCCAGTGCACGCACCAGCGCGGTAACCGTCTGCGCATCGGCAGGGCTGGCCACGATCGCGAGGCTCGAACGCGTGCGCATCGGCACGATCGTGATCGGCTCGGACACGATCCCCGGACGATCCCGCGGCGGCGGACGCGTCACGCCCAACTGATTCAGCATCTGCTGCACCTGCTGGGGCGTGTTGTTCTCGACATCGATAATGAGCACGCTCTGGCCCAACGAACCAGTGCCCGCGGCACCATCGAAACCCGCGTCGAGATCCTCGACCAAACCCTCGATCTCGGTGAAGATGCGCTCGGAACTGGCGATCACCAACGCGTTGGACTGACGCTCGACCTCCACGGTCAACTGCTCGCCCGCCTGCTGCGCAACGGGGCGGAAGGTGCGAAGGATCGTGTCGCGCAGGCGTGCGGCGGGCATGCTCGAAACGCGGAGCACCCGCGAACTCAGCCGGCTCGTGTCAACATGGCCTTGTAACGTCTGCACGAGGCTTGCGATCTGTTCAAACGGCTCGTCCTCGGCGCGGACGATGATGGTGTTGGACGCGTCGTCGCCAAAGATGAGCACGCCGCGATTGGAACCCTGGCGCGGCATGAGATTGCTGAACGCCTCGCGGACCGCGTTGGCGAGCTCACTTGCCCGACCGCTCTGGAGCGGGATCACGCGTGGCGGCGGAAGACGCAGGATGTCGGGGATGTCGAGTTGCTCAACGATCGCGCGAATTCTCGCGAGATCGTCGCGATCGGCGAACACAATCAGCGAGTTGGTCTGCGCCTCGGCGGAAACCGTCGGTGTCTGCTCATCGCCCGAGACTATGACATTCGGCAGCGGGGCTGGCTGCTCACGCTCGCCTTCGGCATTGCCATTGTTCCGGGGCCGATTTGCACGCTCGGCCTCGATCTGGCGACGCACCTGGGATCCAAACCCGTCATTGAGCGCCTTGGCGACACTCGCGGCATCGGCATGGGCGAGCGGGATGACTTCAATCTGACGCGAGGTGTCGTACGCCTCGGTGTCGAGCTTCTCAAGAAGCGCCCGGATGCCCACCCATGCGCCCTCGGACGCGCTGATGATGAGTGAGTTGGTTGCGGTGTCGGTGACAATGGTCACACTTCGAGCCTCGGCACCGGTCGATTCGGGCGCGAACGAGCCGTAGAAAATCTCGAGCGCGCGACGCACTGTTTCGGGCTCTGCAAACCGGAGCTTGACGAACTCGGTCGTGCGATCGACATCGCTCGGCGTATCCAGTTCGGCGATGATCTTCTCGATGTCGGCCAACTGCTCGGGCGTTGCGCTCACAATGATGACATTCTCATCGATGAGAAAATCCAGCGTGGGAGCGACCTCATTGGGGCCCACCGCACGATTGCGGAGCATCTGGAGAAGCGGGAAGTAGACCTGGCTCGCGCGGGCGTGCTCGATCTTGATCCGCCGGAAGTCCTGCATGATCTTGGGCGGCGCGGTGTCGAGCGCTTCGATCTGTGACCGGACGAGTTCGATCGTTTCCCTTGAACCAGTCAGGAGCAGAGAGTTCGAACGATCCACGGCCGTAATCTGGATCTTGAGATTCTCGGGCAGGCTCGTCTCAAGCGTTCGAGCGATATCCGCCGCCCGGGCCTTTTCTAAAGGGATGGTCACGAACGTGATGTCGTCGGTGCTCGGCGGGCTATCGAGCAGCGCGATGAGCGCTTCGATTTGTTCGCCCATGGCATTGGGTGCAGAGACGATGATTGTGCCCGTGGCGTCCTGGGGCGTGACGATGACGCGTTCATCCGGGCGCCTGTTCGGAAACGTCTGGGTGATCGCACGGGCGACCTCGGCCACCTCGGCGTTCTTGATCGTGTAGACCTCGATGAGCCGGTCATCCCCCATCTCCGGTTGGTCGATCTGGTGAATAAGGCTCAGGACAGTGTCGATGCTCTCTTGGGGGCCGGAGACTATGAGGAGGTTGCCATCCTCGGATCCGGTGATGGCGACCTCGTCGTCGGGGCGTCCCTCAGCGCGGGCGCGCTGGCGGAAGAAGTTCTCCAGACTTCGCGCGGCTCGATCGGCCTGCGCGAACTCCAAAGGGATGGACTCGATGACATGACCCTCGCTCGTCGCGGCGAGATCCATGGCTGTGATGTGCTCGATCGCAAGCTCCACGCGCGGCCGAGGGCCCATGACAAAGAGCAGCCGCTGCTGGCGGTCGATCTCGATGTTGACGCCGTCGGGATCGGGGCCCATCCACGAACGCCAGCCTGGGCTCTGGAGTGTTTCCTCGACCAAGTTCGCGACCGCTCGCAGGTCTGCGCGCTCGACGGGCACGCCGCGCACGATGCGCTGGGTCTCGGCCGATGCGCCGACGTCCAGAGAGCGGACGATCCGCTCGAAGGTATTCAAACGTTCGCCGTTGCCGATGAGCACGACCGAGTTCGTCCGCTCGTTCACCTGGGTGATCAGGGTGTCTTCTTCTTGCTGGTTCCCCCAGTTCATGAAGAAACGCCCGCCTCCGCCGTTGCGCAGCTCCCAGGAGAGTTGGTTCACGGTGTCCTGGATATCGGTAACTCGCGCGTTCTCGAGCTTGATGATGCGGATATCCAGGGTCTTGGAAGGCGCGGCTTCGTCGAACGTGGGAATGAGCTTCTCGATCTGCGCGAAATCCTCGTCGCTCGCCGAAATCACGAGCGTGCCGCTCTTTCGATCGCCGATGATGGCCACCGGTGCCGCCGGGCGCCTGCCCGAACGCTGGGAGAGCTGGGCACGCTGCTGGAAGAAGCGTTGCAGACTCTGCGCAACGACCGCCGCGTCCGCTTCTGCGAGCTTGATGGTCCGGATCGGCTTCTGCGCGTTGACCGGGCTCTGGTCGATGAGCCCGACGAATGAATCGATGAGCGCGAACGTCGACGCCGGCGCAGAGACGATGATCGCCGTGCCGCCCGGATCTGCGGTGACCGCAACCGAGGCCGGGTCGATGGTGGCGTTGACTACTCCATCCTGGCCCTCGAACGTAAGGTCGAGATCGCGCACACGCTTGGCCTGTTTGCCCACGGGGTTCGGGCTGACCAGATCGGTCACGGCACTGGCCGCCGAGCGTGCGTCGATATTGGTGAGCGGATATACCTTGACACTCAGCTTGGTTGCCTGATCAGATCGTGCGACCGAGGCGATGAGCTTGCCGACAACTTTAAAGTCGGTGTCGTTGGCCCACACGACTACTGCGCTTCCGGTGGGATCGGGCGTGATGGCGACGGCACCTGTGAACCCGCCGGGATTGTCGGTGCTGGACCTGCCCACCTGGCGGATCGTCTCACGAATGAGCGCGGTCACCTCACGCGGATCGATGATCTCAGGGAGGTTGACCACGCGCACCGTCGTCGGCGCGAGCGGAAACTGATCCTGGAGCTGCTCGACGAGCTCGGCGATGCGATCGGCCATGCGCGAGGAACCGAGGACAACCAGTGAGTTGGTCGCCGGGTCCACGGCGATCGTCACCCCGGGCGGAGCGCCCGAACCATCCGGTTGATCATCGGGGTCGTCATCGTCCGACGATTCGGCATCGTCGGTAGCCTGCTCATCCTCGCTCACAGTCATCACGCCCACGGCACTACCCAACATCATCGTGCGGATCGCATCGAGCGTGCTCTGGTGGCTGGGCGCAATCCATTCCAGGGCGCGGATATCCAACCGATTGGAGCGTGAGCCCTCGGTGCCGGAATCTCGGAGCAGATCCTCGACGCTGATAACCTCGACCTTCACGCTCGAAGACTGCTCAAGCAGTTGCTTGAGCGTTGTCGCCATCACGCTCGCGTCGACCCGCGCAGGATCGACCCGGATCATCCGCATCTCGCGGCTGGTCGCCATCGTCGCGCGGTCAATCTGCTCTACCAGACTCTCAATACGCAAGAGCTGCTCGGAAGAGCCTCGGACAATCAGCGTGTTCGAAGAGGTATCGACGCGGATGATCGGCGGCTGCTGGCCCGCGTCGTCCTCGGCGAGCACGGCCTCGAGATTCTCTGCGAGTTCCGTCGCGTCGGCATTGGTCGGCGTGATCACCCGGACGATGCGCGAAGAGCCGGGCGCGGCACTGCGGTCAATATCCAACTCACGCACGACGTCTTCTGCGAGCTGCAACGCGGCGATCGGTGCGCTGACGATGATGGCGTTGAGCCGCGTCTCGGGGATGACCCGCACGGGCTGATCGACATCGGTCGAGCCTTGCCTGCGGAGATAGTCCCACACTTGCCACTCGGGGATCAGATCGAGCGTGCTCTGCTTGTCCAGGACTTGCTCGACAAGCGGCGCGATAGACTCTGCCCTTGCATGACTCAGGAAGATGGTCCGCACGCCCACACCCGAAGTGTCCGTCGCGGCGTCCATCTCTTCAATCAATGCCGCGGCTTGATCCAGCCGCTCACTGCTGGCGGCGATCACCACCGCGTTGGACTGCGTCTCGGGCGTCACCACCGGCGGCTTCTCGCCTGGCTGCAGGTCTGCGGCCAACGCCGCCGTGAGAGCTTGGGCAACCGACGCGGCGTCTCCGCGGCTGAGCCGGAACACACGCAGATCAGTCGAACCTGCTGCGGCGGGCGTGTCGAGCGTGTTGATGAGATCTTGCGCGAGCGGCAGCAACGCCGAGGGCACGCTGATGACCAGGCGATTGCCCTGCGCCTCGGCGTTCACGCGCGGCGCGGGCACACCAAAGCCCGCCCGCTCTGCTTGCCGCAATACTTCCGGCCAGCGCGAGCGATCGCCGAGCATGGTCTGGACAGTGCCGGCCACGGCCCGCGCGTCGGCATGCGCGAGATCAAACAACTGCAGATCCAGCGCGGGCATCGCAATCGCGCGATCGTCGAACTCGGTAAGCTGGCGAACCGCCTCGGCGACCTGCTCCGCCGAGCCTATCGCGACGATGCTGCCCGTCCGACTCTCATGCACGAGCTCTAATGCCCGGCGCTCGCTCGGGAGCTTGGCCGCGACGATGCGCGACACGGTCGCAATCAACGCATCGGGCTCGCCCCGGGTCGGCGTGAAAGTCAGCACGCTGCGATCGGCGTCGCCTCCTGGCTGATCGATGCGCGAGATGATCTCCTTGGCGAGTTCGAGAGAAGCGGTCGGGCCCGAGACGATCAACGCGTTCGTGCGTTCGTCGGCCTCGACTCGGACCGTTGCCCGCTGCGGGATTTGGCCCCGAAAATAGCGAATCTGAGCCGCGAGAATTCGTGGATCGCTCGCGAGCTGATCGCCCAGCAAACGCTCGACGGTCTTGGCGATCACGCTTGCCTCGGCGTGCTCGAGTTGGAATGTTTCGACGCCGGGCGCCTCGTCATCGCTCGGCCGCCGATCGAGCGGCTCGATCAGCTCTTCGAGCTTCTTAAGATCGCCCTGCGCACCCGTGAGAACGAGCGCATTGGAGCCCGCCGCGGGGATAATCGAGAGATTCTCGCCGCCGCTTGGCCATTCGATCGTGGGCTTGGCCTGCTGCAGTGTTTGGGAGACATCGGTCGCGCTGGCGTAGGTCAATGGCACAACGCGGATGATCGAACGACCGATCTCCGCGGCTTTCACGTCAAGAGCCTGGATCAGTTGTTGAGCGACCTGCTGGATGGGCTCGGGAGCCGCGATGATGAGCGTGTTCGA
>JAJDDL010000311.1 GCA_029260335.1 Phycisphaerales bacterium
GGAGTAGTTGATGTGCGTCGAATACGGCGGATCGACAAACACGAAGTCCGCGCTCCCTGATTCGAGCGCAATCTCGCGAGCATCGCCCCGTCGAATGTCCTCTCGGCTCGGCGCCAGATCGAACCCGATGCCCTTGCGACCCAGATCTGTGCATACGTCCAGCGTCGTGCCCGATCCGCACATCGGATCGAGCACTGTGTCGTTCTCACGCGTGTATCGCTCCAACCCCTGCCAGATCACCCAGCTCGGCGTCGCCCCCGCGTAGTTCGGATCGCCCTGCACCTCGCCCGATGCGCTGTTGTAGTGCTGGCTCGGATACTCCCAGAGCGTCGTCGGGAACACGCGCAACGGCGGCTTCTTGAACCGCGGACGTCGAGTATCTCGCTCATCGCTCACGCGAGTTCTTCTCCAATCGCCCGAACCAACGCCGCCGCGACCTCTTCAATCTCGCCCGTCACCCTGGCCCCCGCCGCCCGTGCATGCCCGCCGCCGCCGACGCTTCGCGCGATCTGAGCTACGTCCACCGCGTTCGGCCCTTCCTTCGAGCGCATCGACACCTTGGTCAGCGCTGGCGTCTCGCCAGTCTCGGTCAGCGTCACGCACACCTGCACGCTGGCGATGCCCATGGCCCGATCGCCGAGCCCGCTTGTGTGCCCGGGCTCAAGCCCCACCTCATAAATGTCCTTCATATGCACTTGCAAGACCGCAATGCGATCCCGAGAGTGAAGTTGCATGCCCGCGAGCACCCGACCCATCAACAGGATCCGTCCCGCGGGGTCTTGCTGCTCGGTCAGTTGATACAACCGAGAGTGATCCACGCCAGCAGCAAGCAACGCCCCGGCGTCGCGCATGACCGCAGGATTCACATTCGAGTGCCGGAACCACCCGGTATCTGTCGCGATGCCCAGATACAAGGCCTCGGCGATCTCGCTTGGCAGCTCCTCAGGACCGCACGCCAGCATGTGCGCACACAACCGGGCCGCACTCTGACACACCGCTGCGTCCGTCGTGACGATGAGCCTCTTGGCCCCAATCTCGCCATCGCCGGTCAAGTGATGGTCCACGATCGCGATTCGGTCCGCCCGCTCCTCGATAAACGGCGCGACCTCCCGCAACTGCGTCCACGCACCGGTGTCGGTGATCAAGATCCGATCCGGATCGAGCGCTTCCAGTTCGTTCACGTTCGCCGTGACGTACTCGTCTTCGAACGCCACATCCGCAATCCAGCGCGGCGGCCCACCCGCGTAGTACGCCTTGATCTGCGATGGATCCCCGCCCTTGCGTTCGCATATCACGCGCAGCGCCCGCACCATCGCGATCGTCGATCCCACCGCGTCGCCATCGGGCTTGGTATGGGTCAGCACCGCAAACCGCTGGCCCTCCAAGAGCCAAGCCACGAGTTGCTCCACGTCGGTATTTGTCGTCCATTCAGCCAAGAGATCCTCCGCTTCGTGCCGCTGCCGCGTCTTCGAGCGTTCTCTCAGCTCGCTCGCCATCCTCGATCAGTCCACCCACCCGGGCCACGTCTCGGTCAATCTGCGCCACGAGCGCATCCACCCCATCAAATGTCATCTGCTCACGGATCCACGCGTGGACATCCAATCGGAGCGTCCAGCCATACTCTCTCAACCCCTCGATCGCGTCTCCATCCCTCGGCACATCCAACAGATACGCCTCGGCTCGCCTCCCGATCGTCCCGTCGGCGTTGAACTGCGGGTTGGTCCCAATACTCAACGCCGCGTCAAACTCGCGATCATCATCGAGCATCGCCCGGCACGCGTACACACCGTCGGCGGGCAACAACTGCTCGGCCCGCATGTTCGCGGTCGGAAACCCAAGCTCCCGGCCTCGCCGATCGCCCTGCACGATCTCGCCGATGAGCTGATACGGCCGGCCCAGGATGCGCCTCGCATCGAGCATCCGCCCGTGCTCGATCAACCATCGCGCCGCCGAGCTGCTTGCGCGCACGATCGATTGATCGCTCAGGTCCACCTCGATCGGCTCGACAATCTCCACGCCAAAGCCTTGCTCTTGTCCAAGTCGAGTGAGCAACGCCACATCGCCGGCTCGCCGAGCCCCAAAGTGAAAATCGGGTCCTTCGACAATGGCCCGCATCCCATGCTCGCTCGCGAGCCACTGAATAAATGCCTCGGGGCTCAGGGAGAGCACAACGGGCGTCGGTCGCAACCGGACAACCTCATCCACACCCAACTCAGCGAACCAGCCTCGCCGCTGCGCGAACGAACTCAGTCGCGGCGGGCACGCCTCAGGCCGCAATGCAGTCGATGGATGCGGATCAAACGCGAGCACGACCAATCTGGCGTTTTCGCCCAACGCATCTGCTGACCGTCGGGCGCGTTCCGCCAGCGCCGCGTGCCCCACGTGCACGCCGTCAAAGTTCCCAACCATGACCACAGATCCGCTCATAGGCAAGCAGGGTAGGTCCGATGCGGCTCGCTACCCGATCCGACCTCGCTCACCCCAGGGCCCGGTGATCGCGAGCGTCAGCCCGTCATGCTGGATATTCAGGAACATTGTCGACCCATCGGGGCTGAACGCCGCCCCCGCGAGCTCCGAGCTGCTCAACGCATTGCGCCCCAGGCGATACAGCCCGCCATCCTTGGTAATCCCGTGAAGCGAGTCTTCGCCGGAGCCATCCTCGCACACAATCAGATCGCCCCAAGGGCTCACCGTGATGTTGTCGGCGTATTCAATTACGCTCTTGTCCGGGCTTTCTACGAAGAGCTCGAGCGTGTCCCCCGACCTGCCGGGCGTCAATCGGAAGATCTGGCCGACCTTTGCCTTGCCGCCGTTGGTGCACGCGAAATACGCGACTCCGTCGGCCCACCACATCCCCTCGCCCCGCGCGAACTTCGCCGCGCCTTGGTCAAACCCTCGCGTGCGCAAGGAATCGTCCAGGTTCTCAATATCTTCCATATCGATCCAGGTCACCGGCGTCTTCTCGCCCGTGCGCATCGTCGTGATGCGCCAGTTGCGTGTGTCCAAGCTCTTGCGATCTGTCACCATCAACGCCTGCACCTTGCCGCCTTCGCCGAGATTGCCCGGCACGTTCGGCACAAACCGATAGATCAGCCCATCGCCGCGATCCTCGGTCATGTACACGATCCCCGTCGAGGGATCGACGCAGCACGCCTCGTGATAGAACCGGCCCATCGCCTTCAACGGCGTCGGCTCTGCAAGCCCGATCTCCGCGCTCGCAGGCACCTCAAAGACGTACCCATGATCCTTCGCGTATCGCCCGCCCGCTCTGGTCACCGACTCCTCACACGTCAGCCACGATCCCCAGGGTGTCGCTCCACCGGCGCAGTTCCGCTCGGTGCCCGCCAGGCTCATGAATCGCTTGCGCACCTTCTTGGCCTTGGTGTCATACACAATCGTCGTCGTCCCGCCGAAGCTCGGCTGCGAGCCCGACCCCGCGTCATAGAGCTTCTCGCGCCCGATCTTCTCGACGAGCACATGATCCTCACCAAACGGCGTCGGCGTGTGCGATCGCTCCATCTCGTGATTGCACACAATTAACGTCAGCCCATCGGGCCCGACGAAACAAGCCATCGCATCGGGCTTGCCGGGGCCCACGAGCCCATCGTCCATCGCCTCCCCGGCTCGCGCGATGATTCTGTAGCTGAACCCCGCGGGCAGGTCCATGATCTTCGCCGGATCTGCAACAAGCGGTCCAAAGCCCGGTGCCGCATCCAACGGCAGCGTGCCCGAAGCCCACGATCGTTGGACGGCGTTCGAAAGCCCCGCAAAGCCCAACCCATACGCCCCCGCCCGCAGCAAAAACTGCCGCCGAGACGCCTCGCCCATGTGCATCCGTGTCATACCACAATCGTATCCGCAACCCACCCAGTACCAAGGATCTCCCGGGCCGAATCAGCGGAAGTCGTGCACCCGTGCCACCAACCGCTGCTCTGAGCGGTTGGTGCTCCGGCGAGCTCCGGTCTACCCCCGGCACTCCTCCAAAAACTCCACCGCCCGCCGAAGATGCGGAATCACGATCGATCCACCCACCAGCAGCGCAATATCAAAGGTCTCGAACAACTCCTCGTCGCTCGCCCCCGACTGCACCGCCTTGTCCACGTGATACGCGATGCAGTCGTCGCATCGCAAGACCATGCTCGCGGCAAGCCCAAGCAACTCCTTGGTCTTCGCCGGCAAGGCGGTGTCACCCTCGTACACCTTGGTATCAAGCGTGAAGAACCGCTTGGTGTGAGTCGTCCCCTTCGCCAGGATCTTCTCATTCAGATCCTCCCGAAACCGCTGAAACTCGTCGTATCTGCTCATGCCCCCAGATTAGCCGTGATGCTCGCGGGGCGGTGGCATCTTGCCGCCGATCGCAGAGCGATACCGATCACCTCAGGCTGATGGTGCCATGGCCGCCCCAAGGCGGCTATGCGGGTCCACCTCAATCACCCATGCTCGGGTAACGCCTGGGATCCCTCTCGAGAATCCACTCCCAAAGACCGCGCGATCCCCGCAACTGGAATGTTTGCTACCACTAAGTTATCATGAATAGGCCGAAACCGAGCCCTTCAGCTTCCCAATGAGCCGGACCCAAGACCCCGACCCCGGATCCCATAACCAGATCCCCCAAGGAGAGAAGAAGATGTTCACCAAACTCGCCCCCGTCGCCCTGCTCGCCGCCGCTGCGGTCCTCCCCGGCTGCCTTGTGGTCCACGGGCACGAGTCCTCCATCTCCGGCGCCTACGTCGCCAACGAAGACCTCTTCAA